>DAIUEM010000149.1:0-5884 GCA_036845105.1 Actinomycetota bacterium
TGCCGTTCCACACGACCTGCGTCAGCGCGAGCGCGGACGGCACGAGCTCGCGGCCGACGAGCCGGGGCGTCATCGCCGAGCGCGTCGGGCCCTCGATCGCGGAGACGAGCGCAAGCATGCCCACGCCTGCATAGATCAGCCCGACCGGCGGGTCCCCGTGCAGCGCGCCGGCGAACAGCAGCCCTGAGGCCGCGATGTACCCGAACTGCCCCGCGATCAGGAGCGTCCGCCGGTCGAACGCGTCCAGGATCGAGCCGCCGACGAGCGCGCCGACGACCAGGGCGAGGAACCCGACGAGCCCGATCAGGCCGACCGCGGCGGCCGAGCCCGTGAGCTGCGTCACCTGGTAGTAGGTCGCGACGAGCGTGAACTGGAAGCCGAGCTCGGTGACGAGCAGCCCCAGCCAGATGCGTCGGAAGTCGCGCGAGACCCGTAACGGCGTGACGTCGGCGGCGATGCGCCGCAGGAGCGAAGGCCGGGACGGCGGGCTCGACGGGTCGTGGTCGGTCACGGCTCCAGGACGCTAGCAGCCGCCTCCGGCGCTCGCGTCAGGCGGGGAACGGACCGGCGAACGGCGGTGACGTTCAGCTACTGCGGGCGAGACGATGTCCGCTACGCCGCTCCGACCGCCTCCTCGAGGACAGACAGTCCGTCCTGGAGCAGCGCCTCGTCGATGTTGATCGGCGGGAGCAGGCGGACGACGTTGCCGTACGTCCCGGCGGTGAGCACGACGACGCCGTTCTCGAGCGCCCCGCGGGCGATCGCGCCCATGCGATCGGCCGGCAAGGGCTCCTTCGTCTCGCGGTCCGCGACCATCTCGAGCGCCCACATCGCGCCGCGCCCGCGGACGTCGCCGACGATCGCGTGCTTGTCCTGCATCTCGCGGAACCGCTTCTCGACGATCGCGCCGGTGCGCGCCGCGGCCGAGAGCAGGTCCTCGCGCTCGATCTTGTCGAGCACCGCGAGGGCCGCCGCCGCCGCGACGGGGTTCCCGCCGTACGTGCCGCCGAGCCCGCCGACGTGCACCGAGTCCATGAGCTCCGCGCGCCCGGTGATCGCGCTGATCGGGAGCCCGCCGCCGAGCGACTTCGCGCTCGTCACGATGTCGGGGACGATGTCCTCGTCCTCGATCGCGAACCAGCGGCCGGCCCTGCCCATCGCCGACTGGATCTCATCGGCGATGAACACGATGCCGTTCGCCTGGCAGAACTCGGCCAGGCCCTTCAGGAAGCCGGGCGCCGGCACGATGAAGCCGCCCTCGCCCTGGATCGGCTCGACGATCACCGCCGCGATGTTGTCGACGCCGATGTGCTTGGCCATCTCGTCCTTCGCGTAGGCGAGCGCCTCCTCCGCGCAGTGCTCCGGGCCGCTCGGCCAGCGGTACGGGTACGCGAAGGGCAGGCGGTAGATCTCAGGCGCGAACGGGCCCATGCCCTGCTTGTACGGCATCACCTTCGCGGTCAGCGACATCGCGAGCAGCGTGCGTCCGTGGAACGCGTGGTCGAACGTCACGATCGCCTGTCGCTTCGTCGCGTACCGCGCGATCTTCACGGCGTTCTCGACGGCCTCGGCGCCCGAGTTCGCGAACATCGTCCGCTTCTCGAAGTCGCCGGGCGTGAGGGCGTTCAGGCGCTCGGCGAGCGCGATGTACGGCTCGTTCGCCGTGACGTGGAAGCACGTGTGCGTGTCGAGCTCGAGCTGCTCCTGCGCGGCCTTCACGACCTCGGGTGCCGTGTGGCCGACGTTCAGCACGGCGATGCCGGTCGCGAAGTCGATGAGGCGGTTCCCGTCGACGTCCTCGATGATCGCGCCGGACGCACGCGCGGTCACGATCGGGTGGATGCTCGCGACGCCCGGTGGGATCGCGGCCTTCCGCCGCTCGAACAGCTCACGGGACCTCGGTCCGGGGACCTCGGTGACGAGCTTGCGCTCCTGCGGGATGTCCACGGCTGCCTCCTTCGCACGCGACGACGAGGCCGCGATGCGGCCATACGGCAGTCTCGCCCTCGAGGGGCGGCGTGTCAGGCGGTCCCCGGACCAAGCACGGCGAGGCGCTTTGTACGAGGCGTCCATGCTGTGGCGTAGGCGGCTCGGGGGATGCCCGTCCTTTGTACGCCCCGTACAATCGCCGCATGGCCCTCACCGTCCGGGACATCCTCGACGTTCCGGGGCTCGCCCTGCGCCTCATCGCGGGCGAGGCGAGCGTGGGCCGGCCGGTCCGCTGGGTGCACGCCAGCGAGCTCGAGGACCCCACGCCGTGGCTGAAGGGCGGCGAGCTGCTCCTCACGACCGGCCGCGGGATCGGCGAGACCGCCGCGAAGCAGCGCGCGTACGTCCAGCGGCTGTCCCGCGCGGGGCTCGCGGGCCTGGGCTTCGGCCTCGGCTTCGGGCACGACAAGGTGCCGAAGGGCCTGATCTCCGCCGCGGATCAGGCCGGGTTCCCGCTGTTCGAGGTCCCGTACCCTGTCCCGTTCATCGCGATCACCGAGGCCGTCTCGACCCGCCTGCTCGCCGAGCAGTACGAGACGCTCCAGCGCGCGGTCGAGGCCGAGCACGTCCTGACGAGGTCGGTCATGGAGGGCGGCGGCCTGGACGGCATCGCCTCGTCGCTCGCGAAGGTGACCGGCGGCTGGGCGCTGCTGCTGGACCTGCACGGGTTGCCGGTCGCCGCCACCTCGACCGCGGCGCGGCAGCGCGCGCCGCGCGTGTGGGAGGAGCTGAAGGGCTCGCGCCCCGAGGGGACGGGCTTCAGCCTCACGCTCGTCGACGGCGGCGATCACATCTGGATCCAGCCGGTCGGCGCGCAGGGCCGCGTCGAGGCGTTCCTCGCGGTCGGCAAGCCCGAGTCGCTCTCGCAGATGGACCGGATCGTCGCCGGTCACGCGCTGTCGCTGTTCGCGATCGAGCTCGCGAAGGCCCGCGCGGTCGCCGAGGCCGAGCGCCGCCTCCAGGGCGACTTCTTCGACGCGCTCGCCGGCGGCCAGCTCCCGCCCCAGGAGGTCGTCCGCGGGCTCCAGCGGTTCGGGTTCGAGCGCGACGCCTCGCTCGTCGTCGCGGCGATCGAGGGCGGCAACGGCAGCTCGCCCGACGACCTAGCGTACGCCGCCGAGGACCACCTGTCGCGCGCGGGGAGCGCGTACCTGATCTCGCGCGGCGAGACCGGCGTGCACGTGCTCCTTCCCGCGTCACCGCCGCCCGAGCTCGCCGTGCTCCGCACCTCGGTCGCCGAGCGCGTCGGCGGCGACGTGCGCCTGGGCTCCGGCGGCCCCGTCGTCCACGAGGAGGTCGGCCGGAGCCTCCGCGAGGCCCGCTACGCGCTCCAGGTCTGCCGCCTCGAGGGGTGGGACGCCGCCGGCTTCGAGGACCTCGGCACGTACCGCCTCCTGCTCTCGATGGCGGATCCCGACGCGCTCCGGGCGTTCGCCGACGCGATGCTGAAGCCGCTCGACGAGTACGACCGCGAGCAGGGCGGGGAGCTGACGTCCTCCCTCCGCGCGTTCCTCCAGCACAACGCCCGCTGGGAGACCGCCGCGGCCGAGCTGTTCGTCCACCGCCACACGCTTCGCTACCGGATGCGCAAGGTCGAGGAGCTCACCGGCCGAGACCTGTCCTCGAGCTTCGACCGCATGGAGTTCTGGCTCGCGCTCCGCGCCCGAGAGCTCCTCGCCGCCGAAGCCGAGGGCTGACGCGGCAGCCCAGAGCGCTACTCCTGGGCGCCTCCCATGACCGCGCCGTGCCAGGACTTGTCGGCCTGGCCGGTGATGTCCGCCATCACGTGGCGGACCGTCGTGAAGTCCTCGAGCGCGTACATCGACATGTCCTTGCCGAAGCCCGACTGCTTCACGCCACCGTGGGGCATCTCGGAGACGATCGGGATGTGCTCGTTGATCCACGTGTTGCCGAACTCCAGGCGACGTGAGGCGTCGAGCGCGCGGTAGATGTCGCGCGTCCAGACCGAGCTCGACAGGCCGTAGACGACGTCGTTCGACATCGCGATGGCTTCCTCGTCCTCGCGGAACGGCAGGGCGACGAGCACGGGGCCGAAGATCTCGCGCTGCACGACCTCGGCGTCCTGGGTCACGTCGGTGATGACCGTGGGCTCGTAGTACGAGCCGTGCTCCGTCCCGGGGCGGTTCGAGAACTCCCCCCCGGTGACGATCGTCGCGCCGGACTTCTTCGCACGCTCGACGAAGCCGTGGACGCCCTCGCGCTGGGCCATCGTGATCAGCGGACCCATGTCGGTCGCGGGGTCGAGCGTGGGGCCGACGTTCAGCTCGCGCGCCAGGTCCGCGACGCCGGCGACGAAGTCGTCGTAGAGGGGCTCCTGCACGTACGCGCGCGTGGCCGCGGTGCAGTCCTGGCCGCAGTTGATGTACGCGCCGGCCACCGCGCCGCGGATCGCGGCCTCCAGGTCGGCGTCGTCGAACACGATGAACGGCGCCTTGCCGCCGAGCTCCAGGTGCAGGCGCTTCACGCCCTCGGCGGCCGCGCGCATCACGAGCTTGCCGGTCTCGGTGTCGCCGGTCAGGCACACCATCCGCACCGCGGGGTGCGTGATCAGCGGCTCGCCGATCTCGGCGCCGCGCCCGGTGACGACGTTCAGGACGCCCGGCGGCAGGCCGGCCTCCGCGCACAGCTCCGCGAGCTCGAACGCCGACAGCGGGGTCTCCTTCGCCGGCTTCATCACGACCGTGTTGCCGGCCGCCATCGCCGGGAAGATCTTCCAGACCTCGATCTGGAACGGGTAGTTCCACGGGCAGATCGCGGCGATGACGCCGAGCGGGTCCCGGCGGAGGTAGCTCAGGTGGTCGGGGGAGTACTCGCCGGCCGCCTTGCCCTCGAGCAGGCGAGCCGCGCCGCCGAAGAACCGGACGTTGTCCGCCCCGAACGGCACGTCGAAGTTCGAGGTCAGCTTGATCGGCTTGCCGGCGTCGATCGACTCGACCTTCGAGAGATCCATCAGGCGCTCCTCGATCAGGTCGGCGACCTTGAGGAGCACCCGTGCCCGGTCGGCCGGCGGGATCCGGCTCCAGCGGCCGTCGCGGAAGGCCTCGGCGGCGGCGTCGACGGCCTTCGTCACGTCCTCGGTCGAGGCGGCGGCGGTCGTGGCCACCTGCTCGCCGGTCGAGGGGTCGATCACCGGGATCCGGTCGTCCGTCGAGGCCTTCACCCACGTGCCGTCGATGTACAGGTCGTATGCGTCGCGCACGGCGAACCCCTTTCGGTCGTCCCAAGGCGCAAGGCTAGGCGGCCGGGCCGCGCCCGGACAAGGTCCGTCCGGCACATCGGCGCCCCGGACGGTCTCCGCCCCGGCCAGCCTCGACCCGGGCCGACGTTCCGTACAGCGGCCCGGGACCGGGGGGCCGGAACGTCGATTGGCCCCCGAACGAGCCGACGGGCGATACTGGGCCGGTACGGCGTGTTCCACCGTGCGCAGATCCGTCAGAGGGGGAGGTTCGGATGGCCGAACAGAAGACCTGGGGCATGTACATCGGCGGCGAGTGGGTCGAGTCCGGCCGGGGCGAGAGCGAGCCGAACATCGATCCGTCCACGGGGGAGACGGCCGACACCGTGCAGGTCGGGTCCCGGGAGGACGCCGACAAGGCGGCCGAGGCCGCGCAGAAGGCCTACGACGAGGTCTGGTTCGACACGCCGCCGAAGGATCGCTCGGCGATGATGCTCAAGCTCGCCGACGCGATGGAGGCGGACGCCGACAACCTGGCCAAGCTCGAGGCCGAGGACGTCGGCAAGCCGATCTCGGTCTCGGCGGCCGACATCCCGTTCATCATCGACAACCTGCGGTTCTTCGCGGGGGCTGCCCGGGTGCTCGAGGGCAAGTCCGCGGCCGAGTACGAGAAGGGCTTCACCAGCATGATCCGGCGCG
>DAIUEM010000150.1:0-5818 GCA_036845105.1 Actinomycetota bacterium
GCTAGGCGCGGCGAGGATCCTGCCCCGGTCGGGGCTCAGAGCCGGTGTGACTTCTCGCGCGAGCAGTTGCGGCACAGCAGCTGCAGGTTGCCCGCGGCGTCGCCGCCACCCAGGTACACGGGGATGACGTGGTCGATCACGAGGTTCGCGTAGCTGCCGCAGTTGACGCACCGACCGCCGTCGCGCTCCCACGTGAACTGCACGGCCTCGAGATCGAGCGAGTGGGTGCCCGCCAGGGACTCGGACTCGTCCTCGAGCTCCTCGGGCGCGTCCTTCAGGACGGCGAGGTCGTCCAGGCTGAGCGACGGGTCGGCCACGACCCACTCCCCCTGGTACAGCCAGATCGCCTCCTCGTCCTTCTCGAGGATGAACCTCGGCACCCGCCAGTGCCCGCTCGCCCGGTGGGCCCACTCGTCGAGCGCCAGGTTGCCGAGGACCGCCCGTTGCCGCGCGATCACCAGGTAATGGAAGGACTCCTCGGCCCCGCTCCGGTCCCCCGTCTCCCAGCGGAGACGGCTCAGGGTGCCGACCGCGGTGCCGAGCCGCCGGTGCGCGTCGCCGAGGCCGCGCCGCGTCTCGGCCTCCACGCCTCGTCCCTGTCGGACCGCGCTCTTCGCCGCCTCGGCTTTCGCTGCCGCCACGTCGAGGCGCGCGTGGGCCTCCTCCGCCTCCTTGCGGGCGACCTCGAGGAGTGCCTCGTTCCGCTCGACCGCCTTGCGCGCCCGCGAGATCTTCCACGCGTGACGCCCCACCTTGACCGTTCGACCCGCGGCCTCGACCCGGTCCGCGGCGGCCTCCGCGTCCGCCTCGGCCTCGGCGAGCGAGGGCTGCCTCTCGGCGATGCGACGCCCGGCCTGGGCGACCTCGGCCTCGAGGCCCTGCACGAGCGCATCGGCCCGCTGCGCCTCCGCGTGCGCCACGACCAGGGTGCCCTGCACCTCCTTCTCCCGCGCCTCGCTCGCGGCCACCATCTCCGCGACCGACCGGACCTCGGCGGCGGCGGCGAGCAGGTCGGCCTTGGCCTCACGGGCCTCCTTCTCGGCCTGCTCGACGTCGGTGATGACCCGCACCTCCTGAGCGGGGCGTCGCTCGCGCCCCTCGGCATCCTCCGCCTGTCGGAGCAGGTCGGCGTAGGTGAGCGCCGCGCGGGCGGCCTTCCTCCGCGCGTTCGTGACCTGACGCTGGAGCGCAGCCTCGACCTTCGTCGCCTCGGCGACCTTCAGCAGCGCGCGGTCGAGCGTCGCCTGCTTGGTCGCGAGGTCCTCGATCGCCTCGCGCTCGCGGCGGCGGGCCTGCTCGACCTCCTCGGCGGCCGCCGGCAACGCCTCCTTGATCCGGCGCATCCGCCGGACCGAGCGCGCGACGCGGATCGACCGGCCGGCGGCCTCCACCCGCTTGCGCGCGGCCTCGGCCTCCGTCCCGGTGAGCTCGACGTCCTCGCGCGCCTCGTCGAGCTGCCGCTGGATCTCGGCGAGCCGCTGCTCGGCCGCGCGCGCGACCGTCGTCGACTCGTCGAGCAGCTCGTGCGCCATCCCGAGACGCTGCTCGCACAGGCTCGCCCACGTCTCGAACCCGTGGCGGCGCTGGTTGGCGGCCTGGAGCTCGGACTCCGCGGACTGCTGCTCCTGCTGCGCGGTCTCGGCCCGCGTCTTGGCGTTCGCGATCCGCCGCTTCGTGGGCGGGCGCGGGGGTGCCTCCTCCCGGGTCCCCACGACGCGGCCGCCGTCGGTCACCGTGAGGTCGACGACCGGCGCCACCCCCGAGACGTCGAGGACGGGGGCGCCGGTGGCTTCCTGCTCGGCCCACTGCGCCATGAACTCCTCGTCGAGCATCGGGGTGACGCGCTCGGGGAAGTCCATCGCCATCGGGTCCCACGGGAACAGGCACGCCCAAGCGTGCATCCCGTACAGCTGGATGGAAGCGTCCTTGTGCAGCAGCACCTGCGTCACCTTGAGGCTCACGCCTGCGGGCTGCAACGCACGGATACGGCATGCGGGATACAGCGGATGCATGAGTCGCCGCGGAGGGGCGGTAGATGGACTACACCGCGGAGGCCGCGGGGGTGGAGCTCAGAACGCGCTCACCGGATACCGGTCCTGGGGTGGGAGCGGCACGATCCGGTGCCGGACCGCGAAGGTGGCCGCCTCCAGCCGCGACCTGACCTGGAGCTTCGTGAGCACGTTCTGGACGTGGGTACGGACGGTGTTCGGGCTGATCCCGAGCGTGCGGGCGATGGTCTGCCCGCTCGCGCCCTCGACGAGCAGCTCGAGGACCTGACGCTCCCTCGGGGTGAGCTGGTCCACGAGCAGCGCCACGGCCTGCTCGTCCGAGCTCTGCTTGCCGGCCACGCGGGGGGCGAGCGCCCGGGGCACGACGACCTCGCCGCTCAGCACGGCCTCGATCGCGCTGACGAACCTCGAGATCGAGGTGTCCTTGATGATGTAGCCGTGGAAGCCGATCTTCAGCGCATCCCGGACCGCCCGCGGGTCCCCGAGCGCCGACAGCGCCACGACCTTCGTCTCGGGGAGATCCTCCAAGATCCGCTCTCCGAGCGCGAGCCCGCTCCCGTCGGGCAGCCCGATGTCGACGAGCGCCACGTCCGGGCGGAGCCGGTGCACCGCCTCCAAGCCCTCCTCGACCGTGTGGACGATCCCCACCACATCGACGCCGTGGGCGTCGAGGGTCAGCCGGATCGCCTCGGCGAACAGGGCGTGGTCGTCGACGATGAGGATCCGCGTCGGCGTCATCGGGACTCCACCGGGATCTCGAGCACGAACTCGGTGGCGTCTTCCAGCAGGCGGAGCGTGAGCCCCCCGCCGTTCGCCTCGGCGACGCGCCGGGCGATGAACAGCCCGAGGCCCGTGCCGAACCGGCCCTCGGCGTTCGCGCCCCGCACGTATGGGCGGAAGATGGCGTCGGCGTCCCCGTCGTCACCCGACACGGCACGACCGGCGTTGCGAACGCTGACCGCCAGCAGGTCGTCCTCGATCGAGGCCGATACCTCGACGCGCGTGCGCGCCGGCGAGTAGGCCAGGGCGTTGCGGACCAGGTTGCCGACCGCGGACCGGAGCTGCGCAGGCTCGACGCTCGCGCGGATGTCGGGCGACGCTCGGAACGTCACGCGGTCGACACCGAACTCCACCCGGCACTGCTCGATGGCCTGGCTGACGACGTCGACCACGTCGCAGTCCGTCCCCTCGGGTGGTTCCGCTCCCGAGCCGGGCCGCAGGACGTCGTCGACGAGGCTCGACATGTGGTCGATCTCGATCACGCAGCGATCGAGCAGAACGCCGTGCTCGGGGGATGCGTCGTGCACGCGCAGGAACTCGAGCGAGGCCCGGAGCGCGGAGAGCGGGCCGCGCAGCTCGTGCGCCGTCCAGGAGATCGCGAGGTCCAGGTCGCCGTCGGTCTCGGTCACGCTCGGGCGCTCGAACCGCTCCTGCCGCGCGACGTCGCTCAGGGCGAGCGAGAGCGTTCCCGCGACGGTCTCGAGCACGTCCCACGCTTCGTCGATCAGATGCCCGGGCGCGCCCACCTCGAGGACGCCGATCGCCGCCCCGCGGCGGGACAGCGGCAGGAGCGCGACGACCCGGTCGTCCCCGATGCGTACGTGGGCGGGGCGGAGCGACCGAAGGACCCGCTGCCGCTCTCTCGCGGAGGCGAGGTCCTCGTCGCCGCCGCGCCAGGCGGCCTCGAGCGGTCGCGAACGATCGCCGAGCCACACCGAGACCGAGGTGTCGGACCCGAAGCTCGCGACGAGGCACTCGGCGGCCGCCGCCGAAGCAGCCCCGGCGTCCTCGGCCTCGAGCAACGCGCTCGACAGGGACCTGAGGGCTCCGAACTCCTCGAGCGCGGAGATCGACAGAACGCTAGCCATCCATCACCACCCGTATACCCGGCGCGCAACCCCCTATGAGAACCATCCAGAGCATCGTACCCGCGTGCAGTCGAATCCAGGCATACGCCGTTCGGCCCTTCCGGGACGGAGGAGTCCGAGCGATCGATGGGTGGAAGATGCTACCGAAGACGACGTAGCACTGCATGGCGTCACCCTAGGACGCGCAGCGCGTTTAGTGCAACCCCAGGGAGGCAACCGGAGCGTCAAATCCGTGGCTGGGGCCCATCTCAGCAGGACGCGGAGCGCGCCCAAGGCGACGGAGTCGGGAGACCTGGAGGACAACGCGATCCGACGGGGCGTACAGCGTTCCGGCCACGTCGCCGGCGGTAGAGGAAATACGCCCACGCTCCCTCGCCGTCATGCATCGTGCGCATGCGGCGCCTCACGCGGTCCCATTAGACTGAGGCCCTTCCCCGTGTGTCTGACGGCGCGTCCGCGAAGGGTGGTCTTGGGGGGATTCGGATCGGAGATCGGCATCGCCCTGCGCCGTGCCCGTCGCGCGCGCGGTTTGACGCTGCGCGCGGTGTCCCGGCTCAGCGACGACAAGTACAAGCCCACGTCGATCGCCGGGTACGAGCGAGGGGAGCGCGCGATCACGCTCGAGCGGTTCTGCGACCTCTGTCGCCTCTACGGCGTGGATCCGACGGCGCTCCTCGCGGAGATCCTCGAGGCCGTCGGCGAGGCGCCCGGCCCCGAGCTCGACGTGGAGCGTCTCGAGTCGCTGGGCCCGGCCGAGGCGGCGCTCGTCGCAGGGTTCGTGCGGGAGATCCGATCGCTCCGTCGTGGACGACCCGCCGACGCCATCGTGCTCCGCGCCGGCGACGTCGAGGTCCTCGCGACGGCCGCGGGCAAGCGCCCGGAGGATCTCATCGGGATCCTCGGACGCTCCCCCGGAGAGCGGCGGCCGGGTGATGCCGCCGAGGACCGGGACGTGACGGACGACCCGAGGGACCCGAGCGCCCCGCCTCCCTGACGTCCACCGACGCCGGCTAGATCCCCTTGAGGAACGCCACGGTCTCGCCCAGACCGTCCACGAGGTGCGTCCACGGCTTCCACCCGAGTGCCTCGGCGGCCAGCGCGTTGTCGAGCGAGCACCGGCGGAGCTCGCCCGGCGGGAGCGGGCCCTTCCCCGGCTGCGGGGCGAACCCGACGATCTCGGCGAGCTTGCGGTAGATCTCGTTCACCGAGGTCTCGATGCCCGTGCCGATGTTGATCAACTTCCCGTTCGCGCGGTCGGCCGCGAGCGCGAACGCGTGGACCACGTCGTCGGCGAAGACGTAGTCGCGCGTCTGCCGGCCGTCCCCGTACACCGTGGGCGTCGCGCCGGCGAGCATGCTCGAGGTGAAGATCGCGATCACGCCCGCCTCGCCGTGCGGGTCCTGCCGAGGTCCGTACACGTTGCCGAGCGCGAGCGCCGTGTACTCGATCCCGCGGTGACGCTCGTAGAAGCTGAGGTAGTCGATCACGACCTTCTTGCTGATGCCGTAGGGGGACAGCGGTCGGGCGCTCGCCGCGGCCGTCTCCTTCACGGGGAGCTTGCGCGGCTCGCCGTACAACGTCCCGCCGGAGGCCGCGTAGACGATCTTGCGGACGCCGGTCTCGACGGCGCACTGCAGGATGTTCAGCGTCCCCATGAGGTTCACGCTCGCGTCGAACGCAGGGTCGGTGAGCGAGGGCCGGACCCCCGACTGCGCCGCCAGATGCATGACCACCTCGGGGCGGTGGCGCTCGAAGAGCTGGAGGAGCCCCTCGGCGCGGATGTCCATGTTGAAGAACGTGAACTCCTTGCTGTATCCGCGAGCCTCGACGAGGTTGGCGATCCGGCCGGTCGTGAGGTCGTCCACCGCGACGACGCGGTGTCCCTCGGCCAGCAGCCGGTCGCACAGATGGCTGCCGATGAAGCCCGCGCCGCCGGTCACG
>DAIUEM010000151.1:0-5811 GCA_036845105.1 Actinomycetota bacterium
CCAGCCCTCGACGAGCCAGTGCACGCTCACGTCGGCCGTGGGTGGCGCGTCGAGCACGCTCCGCACGTCGTGCGGCCGAAGGCGCGTCGGCGTTCCGGGGGCGAGCGGTTCGAACGTCGGGCCCTCGGGCGTGTCGACCACCCGGAACCCGAGCTCGGCGATCGCGTCGCGGAGGGCGTCGGCGCGCGCGAAGTCCTTCTCGGCCCTGGCCTGCCAGCGCTCGTCGGCGAGCGCGCGGACCTCGTCGGGAACCTCGGTCATCTCCGGTGCCTCCGCACGAAGTCGAGCACGACCTCGTCGGCGCGCTCGGCCTGCTCCGAGTGGTACACGTGCCCGGCGCCCTCGAGGATCGCGAGCTCGGCGCCCGGGATGCGCTCGGCGAGGACGCGCGCGTTCCGCACGTCGATGAGCTGGTCCTCGGAGCCGTGGAGAACCAGAACGGGGACGCGGAGCTCGGGCAGCCGGTCGTACGCGTCCCAGGTCTGGACGGCCTCCCACTGGCGACGCTTCCCCAGCGGGTGCTGTGGCTGCGCGCCGCCGACGCGCAGGTCCTCCTCGACGTGCTCCGGGTGCGTCTCGGCGAACGCGGGCGCGTAGAGCTGGAGCCACGGCCGGTCCTTCGGCGCCCGGCCGCGAGCCGGCACGATGTGCGAGTGTCCGGCGTGCGTGCACGCGAGGATCAGCGAGCGGACGCGCTCGGGATGCGTGAGGCCGAGCTCCTGCGCGACGAAGCCGCCGAACGACTGCCCGTACAGGTGCGCGCGCTCGATCCGCAGCTCGTCCATCACCGCGAGGCAGTCGTCGACGAACGTCGTCATCGTCGCGGGCGCGTCGGGCGCCTCCGAGCCGCCGTTGCCGCGGTGGTCGTAGGCGACGACGAAGCACTCGGCCGCCAGGTGCGGGATGTTGCGACGCCATCCCGGGATGTCGCCGCCCATGCCCTCGAGCAGGACGATCGGCTCTCGCCGGGGGTCGCCGTGGACCTCGTGGTACAGACGGGCACCGTCGGGGCGATCGACGAACGGCACGGGCTCCGCGTCCGGGCTAGACGGGCTCCTTCGCCACCGAGCGCAGACGGCCGGCGAGGGCCTCGAGCGTCTTCAGCGCGATCGTCGGGTGCTCCATCAGGAGCCCCCGGAACACCCACCCGGTCAGGCCCACGAGCTTCACGGGGGCGAGCGCCGTGACGGTCGCCGTGCGCGGGCCGCCGTCGAGGAGCGCCACCTCGCCGAAGAAGTCCCCCGGGCCGAGCTTCGCCTTGCGCTTGCCGCCGATCGTGACCTCGCACTCGCCCTCGAGGATGACGAACAGGCCGATGCCGCGCTCGCCCTCGCGGGCGATCATCGTTCCCTGGCGGTGCGAGACCTCCTTGGCCGCACGCGCGATCAGGCCGAGCTCCCGCTTCGAGCACTCGGAGAAGAGCGGAACGCCGCCGATCTTCGCCACGATCTCTGACTGCGACACGGTCGGGACCTCCTTCGGGGCCGCGGGCGGGCCACGGCTCGTCGGCTCTCGGGCACGCGCATCCTATCGCGGTGGGGAACCGCCGCGCAGAACGGCGCGGGGCGGGCGCGGCGGCTACAACATGAGAGGATGAGCGCCGTGGTAGCCGTGAGCGAGGGACGCCGCCTGCTCGCCATCGTCGTGCTCCTGCTCGCCGGGTTCGGGATGGTCGCCCTCGCCGACGCGCTCGACGAGTGGTGGCCGCTGTTCGTCACGCCGATCCCCTACGCGATCATCCCGTGGCTGATCGTGCGCCACGAGCGCCAGGTCGCGGCCGCGGCGGCCGACACGGACCTCTCCACCCCGACCCCCTGAGCGCCCGGGACCTTACGCGATCCCCTTCGCGTGCCTGCGCGAGACCTCGTCGACGGCCTGCTCGACCAGGTCGCAGCCGAGGGAGAAGAGCTCGGGCGGCATGTTCAGCGCCGGCGTCGGACGCACGTAGCTGAAGGCCGGCTCGCAGATCGAGACCACCCCGAGCTCCACCATCCGGTCGCCGATCTCCTGGGCCAGACCGCGGGCCGGCGCCTTCGAGTCCCGGTCCTCGACGAACTCCACGCACATGTAGGCGCCGAGGACACGGACGTCGCCGACGATCTCGTACCGGTCCTTCATCGCCCCGAACCGCTCCCTCGCGACACGCTCGAGCTCGAGGACGTTGTCGAGCACCCGGTCGCGCTCCATCACCTCGATCAGCTTCAGGCCGACGGCGCATCCGACGGGCGAGCCCGCGAACGTGCCGCCCGTGTAGATCCTCGAGGCGGGCTCCGACATCCGCTCGGCGCCGAGCGTGTAGCAGATCGGGATCAACCCGCCCGAGCTCCCCTTGCCGAGCGACAACAGCTCGGCCTCGACCTCGGGCCAGTGTTCGATCGCGAAGAAGGTGCCCGTGCGTCCCATGCCCTCCTGGACCTCATCGTTGTAGAGGATCCAGCCGTACCTCTTGCACAGGTCGAACAGGCGCTTCGGCCACTCGGGCGGCGGGATCTGGACCCCGTTCTCGCCCTGCACGAGCTCGACCGCGACGCCCGCGATCGCCTCGGGGTCCACCTTGTACTTCAGGATCAGCTCCTCGACGTACGACAGACACGCGACGTCGCACCCCGGGTACTCCAGCCGGTAGGGGCAGCGGTAGCAGGTCGGGAACGGGACGTTGATCCAGCCGCTCATGAACGGCTCGATCGCGTGCGCGTAGTGCGGCTGATGCGGCCCCATCGCGCCGGTGCCGTAGTTGCCGCCGTGGAAGCTCCCGAAGAAGGTCAGGACGAAGGGTCTGCCCGGGCCGGCCGCCTCGCGCATGATGCGGACGGCGTTCTCGACGACCTCCGAGCCGGTCGTGTCGTAGACCACGCGTTTCAGCGGCTCGGGCGCGATCTCGACCAGGCGCTCGGCGAGCTCCATGTGGTGCCATGTCTTGATCGCCGACAAGCACTCGGTGCCGTACTCGCGCATCGCCTGGTGGGCGGCCTCCACGAGCTCGGGGTGGTTGCCGCCGAGCGGGGCGGCCGCCCACCCGCTCACCCAGTCGATGAACCGGTTCCCGTCGACGTCCTCGAGGAACCAACCGTCCCGGTACCGCGAGACGAACGGGACCAGGCTCTCGCCGTCGCTGAGCCCGATCCCCATCAGGATGTCGCGCCCGCGCTCGTTGAGCCGCTCGCTCTTCGGACCGGGGATCGGGGTCGTCACGCTCGGTCGCAGATGGGATGCCATGTCGTGCCCCCTCGGGTCGCTCGTCTGGCATCGTTCGGCGGCGAGCGGGACCGAGATAGGGAGAGGGGACCCCGCGAGCGCGGGACCTCGGCTACGGGCCCTGCTGGACGAAGTGGCTCTCGTCGGGATTCGTGCCCTCGGGCCAGTATGTGTCGCCCGGGTACTCCCACGGCGAGCCGAAGCACGACGTCTGCGGCGCGGGCCGGGCGTCCTTGCGCGGGCTCCGGTCGAAGTCGAAGGCGTGCTCGAAGTTGTGGGTCGCAGCGATCCGGTCCGTCAGGTACGGGAGGCCCCAGTTGTCCGAGATGAACTTGAGTGGCGCGCACAGGTCGGCCTGCTCGTGGTCGACCATGCCCTTCTTGGCGTACGGGCTGATCACCAGGTTCGGCACACGGTAGCCGTACCCGATGTCGTCCACGACGGGCGGCGGGACGTGGTCGTACAGGCCACCCCACATGTCCCACGAGATGAAGATCGCCGTGTGCTCCCAGCCGTCGCTCTGCATCACGGCGTTCACGATGCTCGCGACCCAGTCCTGCGCGTAGCACGTGCTCTCGGGCGGGTGCCCCGAGAGCTCGAACCGCGGCGTGACCCAGGTGACGGCGGGCAGCTCGCCGGCGTCGATGTCCTCGACGATCCGGTCGACCGGACGGATGTGCTCGGGCCGCCACAGGTCGGTGTGGTAGACGCCGGCGATCGCGTTCAGCGCGTTCCAGAAATACCCGCTCTGGCCGGGACTGGCCGAGTAGTACGCCCAGCTCGCGCCGATCTCCTCGAGCTGCTCGGGGACCGAGCGGAACGTGAAGCACGTGTCGTGCTTCGTCAGGTTCCCCCGCTCGTCCTTCACGAGGACGAACACGTCCTCGCCGAGGGCGTCGCAACCCCAGCTCTTGAACTGCCGGCCGTCCTCCATCTGGCGCGTCTCGATGTTCTCGGGGTTGTCGAGCACCCCGCCCGAGGTCCCCGCCGCGAAGAACAGGTGGTTCGGGTACGACGGGCCGCCGACGGAGCAGAAGTAGTTGTCCGACAGGACGTAGTCGCGCGCCCACTGCCAGTAGACCGGGACGGTCGGCTCCTCGTACATCGTGTACGCCCACGGGTCGCCGAACTGCCCGATGCCGAAACCGTCGTACCTCCCGTGGTTCACGCTGTTGATGAACGCCGCCCGGTCGTGCGGCAGGTCGCCGGGGAGCCAGTGGGGCGAGGGCGTGAGCGGGACCTCCTGCCCGAACTTCACCCCGGTCGTCGAGCCGTTCGCGCCCGGGAACGTCGCGTAGATGTTGTCGAAGCTCCGGTTCTCGGGCATCACGTACACCACGCGCTTGATCGGCCACCGCGTGTCGGTCGCCGAGACCGATGCCGTCGGCGACCGCGGCGAGACGGCCTCCTTGCGCTCGCCCCCGGTGCACGCGTAGAGGGTGGCCCCGGCGAGCGCGAGGCCGGACGTCTGCAGGAAGCGCCGCCTGGTGAAGAGCGGGGACAGACCGTGGCCCGAGGCCTCACGCTGGAACCCGGACCTCGGGTTGCCGGCGGGGTCGTGCGGGCCGTGCACGCCTCGACCCTACCAAGTCGGCCGTTCACGGGGGCGGACGCCGTCGGCGATGACCCCGTCGGCCGCGACCCGGCGGGCCTTCCGACCCTCGTCTCGGATGCCCGAAGCGTCGGATGCTCGCCATGGACCGATCACCGGGAGGTGGGCGATGGCGCGACCCAGGACGAGGCGATGGAACGACTGGTGGAAGCGGTTCCGCCCGCGACGCCGTCGCCTCCGCTCCACCCCCCGAACGCCGCCACCCTTCCTTCCGCCGACCAACCTCTCGGGAGGGAAGGCCCCGTAGCCGAGCGCGCCGTACGGGGACGGACCGAGCCCGAGGGGCTGGCGGTCCTCGCGAACCGGGGACCATGAGGCCTGCACGTGGGTGAGTGACGGCCTCATCCTGGGAGCATCCGACGGTTGGAGGGAAGGCGGTGGAAGAGCTCAAGACCGGAGTGCGGGTCCGCATCAAGACGTGTATCCCGGGTCTGAGTTGGACCGGGGAGATCCTTCATCGCGAGGGCGAGAAGTACGCGGTGAAGACCGACAAAGCACACTTCGGCAAGGACGTGCATCTCGTCATGCCGAAGGACCTGCGGCCGCTGGCGGGGTGAGCGCGAGACCTTCGGCAAGCCGGCCTAGCGTTGGGGGTCGCGGTCGTACACGCGGCGCGCTCGCACGAAGCAGACGACCGTGATGGCAGCGCACCACGCGATGGCGATGACGGCGCTGTCGCCGATCGCGGTACCCATCAGCAGTCCCCGCACGGTCTCGATGATGGGCGTGACACGGCCGAGTCCGATGCCCTCGGTGATCGAGTCACCCGGCGTCGATTTGGCGGTGCCGTGCTTGAACAGCTCGTACATCGCAAAGCCATGCGGATCGGCGCAGGCGTTGACGATGCCCGGGTGCTTTTCCTTCAGATAGCGGCTGGTGCCGGCCAGGGTGCCGCCGGTTCCGACCGAGCAGATGAAGCCGTCGATCTTGCCCGCAGTTTGCTCCCAGATCTCGGGTCCCGTGGATTCGTAATGCGCCTTGGCGTTATCGAGATTGTTCCACTG
>DAIUEM010000152.1:0-5769 GCA_036845105.1 Actinomycetota bacterium
GGCGTCAGCTTCAGGTCGCCGAGCTCCGCGTCGTTCACGTTCTCCGGGTATTCGGGCGCCGGCCAGCAGTCGATCCCCTCGACCCACCCAGGGTGCTCGGCCGGGTCGCACGTCGGGAGCACGTCCCGCGTGTTGTAGAAGTGGACGATCGCCTCGAGTGACTTGAAGTAGCCGTTGTGCCCGAACGCCTTCACGAAGCCCGGATCGGGCCGCAGGTCGACGTTGCGCAGCGTCGGGACCTTGAACTTCCCGTAGTTCTCCTCGGCGTACTGCGCGTACTCGGCCCGCCCCTCCAGGAACCTGCCGAGCCCGAGGTCCACGAACGACGGGTCGGCGACGTTCGCCGGGTTCTCCGGGTTCGAGGGGATGCCGAGGTTGTCGTACGTGTAGTCGGTGAACAGCGGCATCGTGCCCTTCGCGATGTGGCACAGGTCGCACTTGCCCTTGCCCTTGAAGAGCGCGAAGCCCTTCTTCTCGAGCTTCGTGAGCTTCGCGAGACGCGCGTTCCGTGCGTCGAACTTCGACGTGAACGTGTTGGACTCGGCCGACGCCTCGTAGGCCGCGATCGACAACCCGATCTGATCGTAGGCGGCGCTCACCAAGGTTCGGTCCTCGGGCGAGAGCACGACCGTCGCTCCTTGGGTCTCGCAGGTGGCCACGACGTCCGCCGGCCACGCGACCGCCTCGATCGCGGTCCCCCACACGTCCTGGAACGAGACCGGGTAGGCGCCGTTCACCACGCGGTACACGACGCAGGCCGCGTCGGGCAGGGCCTGCTCGACGGGGTTCAGGAACGGACCCAGCGCCTGCTCGGCGGTCGGGCTCCCGAGCCGCTCACCCGTGGCTCGACCGTCCCAGAAGGTGCCGCCGACGAAGAAGCCTTCCTCGGGCATGTGGAGGATCGGCGCCTGGGTCGCGTACGCCGACGTCGGCGGCTTGCGGTCCCCGAACGCGCCGGCGATCGAGCCCTCGTACACGCCGCCGTGCACGTTGATCGCCTCGATCGGGCCGGTCCAACCGGCCATCGGATCGTGGCAGGACGCACACGACTGGTTCTCGTTGATCGAGAGCCGCTCGTCGAAGAAGATCGCCTTCCCGAGCGCCTCCTGGTCCGACAGCGTCGGGCCCGCCGTCGCCGGCCAGAGCCCCGCCACGAGCAGCGCGAGGGCCGCGACGCCGCCGAGCGAAGCAAGGAGCGGGATCCTCCGCATGGTCCACCCCCTGACGAGGCACCGCTTTCCGGGGCCATCCCGCCACGTTGCCTCTGAGCACATATCACGCCGGTGCGGTCGGGAGGGGCAGGGTCGACGGTCCCGTCGGGCGGGAGCTCCGACCCTAGGGCGTCGAACGTCGCTCCTACGGCAGAGGGATGACCCTCGGACGCGTCAACCCGATCGGTCGACCCCCGCGAGCTCCGTCAGGACGGCGACGTAGGCGGCCGAGAACTGCTCCAGCGCGTCGTCGCTCACGTTCTCGAGCGTGTCGCAGGCCTGGTGGTAGCAGGGGTCCATCGGCTCGCCCTCGATGCCGCCGTGCAGGTCGGCCTGCTCGGCGGTCTTCTCGTCGGCCGACCCCGCGAACAGCCCGCCGATCGGGATCCCGGCCTGCGCGAACGCCCCGTGGTCAGCGCCACCGTAGGTCTCGATCGGCTCGACCTCGAGCCCCAGGTCGTCGAAGTGGGCGGTGAACAGCGCTCGGATCCGCTCGTCGCGGGCGGCGGCATCGGGGTCCGTCCGCGCGTCGGCGATCACGTAGCGGACGAAGTTCGGGGAGGCCACCATGTCCAGGTCGAGGTACCCGACGATGGCCTCGACCCCCTCCTCCGACAGCCCCGCGACGTAGTCGCGCGACCCGTACAGCCCCTCCTCCTCACCGGCCCACAGGGCCAACCGCACCGTCGCCTCGGCATCCCGCGTCGCGAGCCATCGGGCGATCTCGAGCACCATCGCCACGCCGGAGCCGTTGTCGTTGATCCCGGGCCCGTCCATCACCGAGTCCAGGTGCGCGCCGAGCATCACGACCCGGCTCGGATCGCCGCCCGGCGTCTGCGCGATCACGCTCTCGGCCCGGATCCACTCGGACGACGCGTCGACCCGGATGCCCACCGTGGGGGCCTTGCCGCCGTTCCGCGTCAGCGCCTCACCGACCTCGGGCGTCACGCAGAGCACCGGCATCTCGATGCCGTCCGGGTACAGGAGCGTCGGGCGCAGCGGCCGGCCCGCGGGCATCCCCGGGTACGCGAAGATGGCGGCCGAGGCCCCGGCGTCCTGCGCGTTCAGCACCTGCTGCCGCCGAAGGCAGGGCCCGGGCTCGAGCAGGGCGACGTTGCCGGCCGGGAACCCCTCCAGGTCCATCGGCTCGCACCCGCCCTCGGCCGCGGTGACGCGGGCGCGCACGTCCCCGCTCGCCGAGAACAGCATCGCGCGCAGGTCCACGTCGTCGGTCCAGGCCACGGGCGAGGGCGAGACCCGCTCGAGGAGCGTCGGCGAGCCCTGCTCGAACGTCGGGACGTCGACCGGAACGGTCTCGACTTCGTACCCTGCGTCGGTGAGCACCTCGACGACGTGGTCGATGGACGCCTCGTAGCCGGGCGACCCCACGACCCGGGTCCCACCGTGCTCATCGGCGATCCGCTGGAGCGCCTCGAGGTGCGCCCGGATCCCCTCGACGGTGACCTCGGCAACCGCGGGCTCGGCGGCGCCGTCGGGAGATGACGAGGGCCCCGGATCCGTGGACGAGGTACACGCCGATGCGAGCGCGACCAGGGCCAAGACGAGGATGTGTCTGCGCACGGCGATCCCGAACGGGCGAGCCTTTCCACCCTTCGATACGCGAGATGCGGCCCGTACGGCTCGTCGCGGGAACGCCGAAGGCCTACCAGTACCGCGCGGTGGCCATCGCGAGGACCGCGACGACGATCAGCGCGAAGGCGGTCCGGCCGAGGTTCTTCAGCCGCGCCTGAACCCTCGGGATCTCCTGCGCGACCTCGGGCGGCGGCGGACCCTCGGCCGCGGCCGCCTGCCCGGCGAGCGTCAGCAACCGCGCGACCGCCGGTCTGGTGCCGAACAAACCGATCCCGAACGCGGCGGTCGCCGCCACCGCACCGACCGTGAGCCCCAGCCCGTAGCTCGACGAGACGAAGTCGCCGAGGTCCATGTCCTCGAGGAGCTTCGCATACAGGAAGATGCCGGCCACGATCGTCGTGCCGGCGAGCGAAAGCAGCCACGACACGAGTTTGCGCCTGCCGAGGAGCTCCATCATGAACGGGCTCGCCGCCGGGCCGATCGCCGCGGCGCTCGGCTGCACGAGGACGACGAACAGGAACACGGATCCGGCCCACGCGACGCCCGCCGCGATGTGCAGGATCCGGAACACCAGCATGTACGTGCTGGCAGCGGTCACGGGACCCCCCTCCCCGCGGGCACACGCATCCTCGTGTGCGCGACTGTCCGAGTCAACCACCGAACGGCGGCGGCATCAGGCGGCGGGGAGACGGACGGTGAACGCGGCGCCGCCGCCCTCGCGGTTCCGAGCCTCGATCGAGCCGCCGTGGGCGGCGACGAGCTCCGATGCGACGGCGAGCCCGATCCCGCTCCCCGAGGTGCCCTCGGCGTCCGCGCCCCGGTAGAAGCGCTCGAAGACGTGCGGGAGGTCCTCCGGCGCGATCCCGGGACCGGTGTCGAGCACCTCGAGCGCGGCGGCGCCGTCCGCCGACGAGGTCCGCACCTCGAGCCGCCCGCCGGACGGCGTGTGCCGGAGCGCGTTCGAGAGCAGGTTCACGACCACCTGGCGCAGGCGCTCGGGGTCGCCGTCGACCGGCGCCGCTTCGAGCGACGCGTCGAGCGCCACCTCAGCGTCCGCCGCCGCGCCCCTGGCGAGGGCGACGGCGGCCCCGGCCACCTCGGCGAGGTCGACCCGCCGCATCTCGAGCCGCAGGGCAGCCGCGTCGGCGGCCGCCAGCGTCTCGAGATCGCCGACCAGCCCGGTCAGCCGCAGGACCTCGTCGTGGAGCGAGCGCAGGGTCTCGTGGTCGGGCTCGAGCACGCCGTCCACCAGCCCCTCGGTCGTCCCGCGCAGGATCGTGAGCGGCGTCCGGACCTCGTGCGCCAGGTCCCGGGTCAGCTGGCGGCGCAGCGCCTCCTGGCGCTCGACCGACTCCGACATCCGGTCGAAGGCGGTCGAGAGCACCCCGAGCTCGCCGGGCGCGTCGCCCAGGCCGACCCGGACGCCGCGCGCGCCCGCCTCGATCTCGGCAGCGGCGTCGGTCAGCGCGACGATCGGTCGGCTCATCCTCGCGACGACGAACAGGGTGATCCCGATCGCGACGAGCGCCGCGACGCCCGCGCCGAGCACCGCCGTCCGAGACAACGCGGAGCGGACCTGCTCGGCGGACGCGGACAGGTGGCTCTCGGGGAAGCGCAGGACCAGGCTGCCGACGCGCTCCCCGTTCACCACCACGGGCGCCGTCACCGGGTCGCCGCGCGGCATGTCGACGAGCTCCACACCGTGCATCTCCTCGAGCATCCGGGCGGCCTCCTCGGCCGGCGCGGCGACGACCGCGCCGCTCGCGTCGCGCACCGCGAGCGTCGCCTGGCCCCGTGCCGCGACCGCGACCGCGCCCGTGAGGTCGGCGTCCTCCCAGCTCCCGGCCGCCTCGTACGCCTCGGCCGCGGCGCCGGCCGCCGCCGCGGCGTCCTCCTCGTGGACCTCGAGCATCAGGTCCCTCAGCTCCGCACGGGTGGACGTGACGGTGAGCACCGCGTACACGCCGACGGCGACGAGCGCGACGAGCACGAAGGCCGCCGCGAGCCGGAGCCCGAGCGGCGACCGCAGCAGCCCGCCCCTACGCGTCACGTCGCAGCCCCAGCCGGTACCCGGTGCCGAGCACGGTCTCGACGATCCGCGGCTCGTGCGGGTCCTCCTCGATCTTCCGCCGCAGGTTCTTCACGTGACTGTCGATCGCCCGCTCGGACGCGAACTCGTAGCCGCGCGTGCGGTTGATCAGCTCGGTCCGGGAGTACACGCGTCCCGGCGCGCCGGCGAGCGCCACGAGCAGCGACCACTCGCTCGGCGTGAGCTCGACCTCGGTGCCGCGGAGGCGCACCTCGTGCCGGTTCTCGTCGATCGTGAGCTCGCCCCCGCCGAACGACCGTACGGCCGAGGCCGTCGGGTCGTCGCTCCCGCGCCGGAGGATCGCCTGGACGCGGAGCACGACCTCCTGCGGGCTGAACGGCTTCGTCACGTAGTCGTCGGCGCCCAGCTCGAGGCCGCCGATCCGGTCCTCCTCGCTCGCCTTGGCGGTGAGCATCAGGATCGGCGTGCGGCCCGAGCGCCGGATCTCGCGCGCCACGGTCTCGCCCGGCACGTCCGGCAGGCCGAGGTCGAGCAGCACGAGGTCGGGCGACGCGGTCGCCGCGAGCGTGAGGGCCTCGGCGCCGCTGCCGGTCGTGAGCACCGAGAACCCCGCGCGCTCCAGGTACCCGCGCAGCAGCGACCGGATCTTCGTCTCGTCCTCGACCACCAGGATCGTCTGCGCCATCGCTCCCCCACCGGACCGTGTCGCGATGGTACGCGCCCTCGCGCCGTGAGGGGTCGAACGTTCCATCGCCCGGGCACCGGACCTCCACACGGCCTCCACACGCCGGGCCGAGCATCGAGCACGGAGGTGGGAACGATGACCGAGTCCGGATCCGGCAACCCCGGGGCCGACGGGTCCCGAGCGGGGTTCCTGGCGCTCGCCGCGCTCGGGCTCGCCGCGCTGCTGATCGT
>DAIUEM010000153.1:0-5750 GCA_036845105.1 Actinomycetota bacterium
CTTCCTCCGTCCGTACCTCGAAGCGCCCTGGGGCTACATGATCGTGGGTGCCGCCACGTTCCTGGAGAACTCCGTGGGTGCGGGGTTCATCGTCCCCGGCGAGACGCTCGTCATCATCGGCGGATTCTATGCGGGCAACGGCGATCTCTGGCTTCCGCTGCTGATGTTCATCGTGATCGCCGGCGCCATCGCGGGGGACAACGTCGGGTACTTCATCGGGCGGCGGTACGGCCGAGGGTTCCTCGAGCGTCACGGCAGGAAGCTGTTCGTGACCGAGGAGCGCCTCGAGATGGCCGAGCGTTACTACGAGGAGCACGGGGGCAAGACGGTGTTCCTCGGGCGGTTCATCCCGGTCGCGCGGAGCGTCGGGTTCATCGTCGCCGGCGTCGCGCACATGGAGTGGCGACGGTTCATCGTGTACGACGTCGCGGGCGCGGTCATCTGGGGCGCGACGCACACGATGATCGGCTACCTGCTCGGAGACAACTACGAGGCGATCGAGAGGTACCTCACGCCGGTGGGGATCGCGCTCGGGGTGATCCTGCTCCTTCTCATCGGGGGCTCAAAGATGCTCGCGGCGCGCCGAAAAGTGAAGGAGGAGCTCGAGGAGATCGAAGAGGAGATCGAACAGGAGATCGAGCGCGAGCATGAGCTCGGCCCCGGCGTGGGGTCGACATCGGACGAGGGGTAGCCGGATGGACGTCACGGAACTGCTGCGCTACGCGGTGGAGATGGGTGCGAGCGACCTCCACCTGAAGGCGGGCAACGTGCCGTTCATCCGCGTGGACGGGGAGCTCCTGCCCGGCCCGTACCCCGCCCTGTCGGCGGCGGAGTCCGAGGGGTACGCGATGAGCCTCATGCCCGACCACAAGCGGCGCGAGTTCGAGGCCTCGAGCGAGGCCGACCTCGGGTACACGCTGCCTGGGGTGGGGCGGTTCCGTGTCAACGTCTTCCGGCAGCGCGGCACGGTCGGGCTCGCGATCCGGCGCGTGCGCTCGGAGATCCCCACGTTCGAGGAGCTCCTCCTGCCGCCGGTGATCCAGGAGCTCGCCGACTCGCCACGCGGTCTCGTGCTCGTGACGGGGCCGACCGGGACCGGCAAGACCACGACGATCGCGTCGATGATCGGCCACATCAACCGAACCCGGCGCGCTCACATCGTGACGATCGAGGACCCGATCGAGGTCGTCCACGACGACGATCGCTCGATCATCCAGCAGCGTGAGGTGGGGCTGGACACCGAGTCGTACGCCTCGGCGCTGAAGCACATCGTCCGTCAGGACCCCGACGTGATCTTCGTTGGCGAGATCCGCGACCCGGAGTCGGCGCTCTCGGCGATCCAGGCCGCCGAGACCGGACACCTCGTGATCTCGACCCTGCACACGATCGACTGCACCGAGACGATCAACCGGATCCTCGACCTGTTCCCCCCGCAGCAGCAGCGCGAGGTCCGCACGTCCTTCGCGGGTGCCCTGCGCGGCATCGTTTCCCAGCGGCTGGTGCCTCGCGCCGACGGGAGGGGACGCGTGCCCGCGGTCGAGGTCCTCGTGGCAACGGGGCGCGTGTTCGACCGCATCGTCGACCCCGAGGCGACGGAGGAGATCGTCGACGTGATCGCGGAGGGCGACTTCTACGGCATGCAGACGTTCGATCAGTGCCTCGTGCGGCTCGTGCAGGAGGGGCTCGTCACGGAGGACGACGCGCGACGATCGTCGACGAACCCGCACGACTTCAACCTCGCGCTGCGCGGCGTGGTCACGCGCGGCGTCCCGACGACCGGCTGACGGCGCCGGACCGGCCGCGACGGCCCGCGAGGGTATCCTCCAGTGCGTCATGGCCGAGCGCACGGCTCCCGGCGCGGTCCTCGATGTCCCACCGCTCGCCACCGAGCTCGGCGAGCGCTTCCGCTCGGCCGGGCGCGAGCTCGCGCTCGTGGGCGGCGTCGTGCGCGACATGTTCCTCGACCGGCGGCGCGCCGACGCCGAGCTCGACCTGGCCACGGACGCCCCGCCGCAGGAGACCCTCCGGATCCTCCGCGGCTGGACCGACCGTCACTACCTCGTCGGCGTTCGGTTCGGCACGGTCGGCGCCCGCAAGGGCGACACGCTGCTCGAGATCACGACCTACCGCGAGGAGGTGTACGAGCAGGAGCACCGCAAGCCGGCGGTCACGTTCGCGAAGGACCTCGAGAGCGACCTCTCGCGGCGGGACTTCACGATCAACGCGATGGCGATCCGGCTGCCCGAAGGCACCTTCGTCGATCCGTTCGGCGGGGTCCGGGACCTCGCCGCGAAGCGTCTCGACACGCCGCTCGAGCCCGAGATGGCGTTCAGCGACGACCCCCTGCGGATGCTCCGGGCCGCTCGGTTCGCCGCTCAGCTCGACGTGACGCCGGCCCCGCGCGTCCTGCACGCGATCCACGACATGCGCGAGCGCCTGGGGATCGTGTCGGCGGAGCGGATCGCGGAGGAGCTCTCGAAGCTGCTCGTCGCCGAGCGCGCCGCGAAGGGGCTCGGGATCGTCGTCGCCACCGGGCTCGCCGAGCTGTTCCTGCCCGAGCTGCCGGCGCTCGCGCTCGAGCAGGATCCGGTGCACCGCCACAAGGACGTCCTGAAGCATACGCTCGCGGTAGTCGAGCGGTGCGAGCCCGACCTCGTGCTGCGCGTGGCGGCCCTCCTCCACGACGTGGGGAAGCCCCACACGCGCGAGATCACCCCCGAGGGCGTGCAGTTCCACCATCACGAGGTCGTCGGCGCGCGCCTGGCGCGAGATCGCCTGAGGGCCCTGCGGTTCCCAACGCATGTGATCGAGGACGTGGTCCGGCTCGTCGAGATGCACCTGCGCTTCCACGGGTACTCGGAGTGGTCGGACAGCGCGGTGCGGCGCTACGTGCGGGACGCGGGCCCGCTCCTCGACCGCCTGAATCAGCTGACGCGGGCGGACTGCACCACGCAGAACCCCAAGACGGCGAGGCAGCTCGCCGCGCTGCAGGACGATCTCGAGGAGCGTATCGCGCGGCTCGCCGAGGAGGAGAACCTGCAGGCGATGCGCCCGCCGCTCGACGGCACGCAGGTGATGGAGCACTTGGGCATCGGGCCGGGCCCCGCCGTGGGGCGTGCGCTCGAGCACCTGATGCAGCTCCGTCTGGACCGTGGGCCGATCGACGAGGACGAGGCGTACGCCCTACTCGATGCGTGGGCGGCGGAGCAGGGCATCTCCGCCTAGCCGGCCGACCGCGAGGCGGGATCCCGTGCGCGAGCCCCGGCGCCCGGCGCGCCGGGCCGGGCTAGGCTAGCCGGCATGCTCCCCGAGGGCTCGACACCGACGCTCGACGGCCTGACCCGTTCCGAGGTGGCCGATCGCATCGCGGCGGGACACGTCAACGACGTGCCGGCTGCGCCCAGCCGGACCGTCCCCGAGATCCTGCGGGCGAACATCTTCACCCGGTTCAACGCGCTGCTCGGCGGCATGCTCGTCGTGATCCTGATCGTCGGACCGATCCAGGACGCGCTGTTCGGCGGCGTCCTGATCGCGAACGCGGTGATCGGGATCGTGCAGGAGTTGCGGGCCAAGCGGACCCTCGACCGACTGGCCGTCCTCACCGCGCCGAGGGCCCGGATCGTCCGCGACGGCACGGTCGCCGAACACCCGGTCGGCGACGTCGTGCTCGACGACGTCATCGAGGTCCGGCCGGGAGACCAGGTCGTCGTCGACGGGACGACGCTCGACGCACAGGGCCTGGAGCTGGACGAGTCGATGCTGTCCGGCGAGGCCGAGCCGGTCGAGAAGCGCGTCGGGGACGAGATCCTCTCGGGCTCGTTCGTTGCCGCGGGCGGCGGCCGGTACCGAGCGACGCGCGTAGGACGTGAGGCGTACGCCGTACGTCTGGCCGAGGAGGCTCGGCGCTTCACGCTCACGCGCTCGGAGCTGCGCGCAGGGATCGATCGGATCCTGCGGATCGTGACGTGGCTGATCGTGCCGACCGCGATCCTGCTCCTGATCAGCCAACTGCGCTCGGCGGCGTCGATCCGTGCCGCGCTGCGCGGGGCGGTCGCCGGGACCGTCGCGATGGTCCCCGAGGGTCTCGTGCTGCTGACGAGCATCGCGTTCGCCATCGGCGTGATCCGGCTGGCGCGCCGCCGCGTGCTCGTGCAGGAGTTGCCGGCGGTCGAGGTCCTGGCGCGCGTCGACGTCGTCTGCGTCGACAAGACCGGCACCCTCACCGAGGGACGCCTGGCGGTCGAGGCGGTCGAGGTGGTCGCGGACGGCATCTCCGCCCCGGGCGGCGACGGGCGCGGGGCAGAGACCATCCACGGCGGGGCGCTCGCGGCGCTCGCGGCCAGCGACCCGAACCCGAACGCCACGCTCCTCGCGATCGGCGAGGCCTTCCCGCAGCCGCCCGAGGGTTGGCGGCCCGGCACGGCGGTGCCCTTCTCGAGCGCCCGCAAGTGGAGCGGCGCGTCGTTCGACGGCCAGGGCGTGTGGGTGCTCGGTGCCCCCGACGTCCTGCTGCCCACCGGCGGTCCCGCGTTCCGTCGCGCGCAGGAGCTGGCCGAGGCCGGTCGGCGCGTGGTCCTGCTCGCTCGCGCCGCGGGGGAGCTGGCCGACGACACGCTGCCGGCAGAACTCGAGCCCGTCGCGATCGTGGTCCTCGGCGACCGGATCCGCGAGAGCGCCGCGGAGACGCTCCGCTACTTCGCAGAACAGGAGGTCGAGGTCAAGGTGATCTCGGGCGATCACCCGCAGACGGTCGCCGCGATCGCCGGGCACCTCGGCCTGGCCGGTGCCGAGGAGGCGATGGACGCCCGCGAGCTCCCCGAGGACCCCGAGTCGCTGGCCGACGCGCTCGAGCGACACCGGATCTTCGGCCGCGTCACCCCGCAGCAGAAGCGCTCGATGGTGCAGGCGCTCCGCGCCCGTGGTCACGTGGTCGCGATGACGGGCGACGGCGTGAACGACGTGCTGGCGCTGAAGGACGCGGACCTGGGGATCGCGATGGGGTCCGGCTCCTCGGCGACCAGGGCGGTCGCGCAGCTCGTCCTGCTCGACTCGACGTTCGACGCGCTGCCGGTCGTCGTGGCCGAGGGCCGGCGCGTGCTGGGGAACATCGAGCGGACCTCGCACCTGTACGTCACGAAGACCGTGTACGCCATGCTGCTCGCGATCGGCGTCGGCGTCTTCGGGCGGCCGTTCCCCTTCCTGCCGCGGCACCTCACGCTGATCGGCTCCCTGACGATCGGGATCCCGTCCTTCTTCCTGGCGCTCGCGCCGAACGCGGACCGGGCGCGCCCCGGGTACCTGCGGCGCGTGCTCCGGTTCACGATCCCCGCCGGCACCCTCGCGGCGGTCGGCACGTTCCTCGCCTACACGATCGCGATCGACGAGCCGGGGGTGACCCTCACGCAGGCCCAAACCTCGGCGACGATGGTGCTGTGCTGGATCGGCTTCCTGATCCTCTCGATCATCGCGGCGCCGCTCACGCGACCCCGGCTGCTGCTCGTGTGGTCGATGGCGGCGGCGTTCGTCGTCGCGCTGGTCCTGCCGATCACGAAGGAGTTCTTCGCGCTCGACCCGCCGCCGCGGATCGTGTGGCTGGCCGGGTTCGGGATCGCGGCGCTCGTGTGGACGCTCGCCCGGCTGTTCCTGCCGCCCGAACGCCCGATCGGGCCGGGCGTCACCTGACCCGGCTCGACCCCGACCCGAGCCCGCCCATGTCCGAGGGCGGCCAGATGATCACGAAGGCTCGCCCC
>DAIUEM010000154.1:0-5715 GCA_036845105.1 Actinomycetota bacterium
AGGGGACCCGCTCGCCGTTCACGGGGTTCAAGGCGTGGACGCCGAGGGCCACCCCCTCCTTCGTGTCGGCCTCGTCCCGCTGCGTGAGCGGGGTCGCGCGCACGCGCTCGAGCAGAGGCTCCACCTGCTCCCACGTGCCGCCGAGCTTCGCCAGGCGCTCGACGAGAGGGTGCTCGACCGCGAACACGAAGAACGTCACGCCCCAGAGCGTGTCCGGGCGCGTCGTGAAGATCCGCACCTCGTCGCCGGTCTCGTCGATCGTGAACGTGACCTCGGCTCCCTCGGAGCGTCCGATCCAGTTGCGCTGCATCGTCACGACGCGCTCGGGCCAGTCGACGAGGTCGTCCATGTCGTCCAGCAGGCGTTGCGTGTATGCCGTGATCCTGAAGAACCACTGGGTCAGGTCGCGGCGCTCCACCACGGTGCCGCACCGCTCGCACGCCCCCTGGACCACCTGCTCGTTCGCGAGGACCGTGGCGTCCTTCGGGCACCAGTTGACCGGCGAGGTCCTCCGGAAGGCCAGGCCGCGCTCGAAGAGCTTGAGGAACAGCCACTGCGTCCAGCGGTAGTACTCGGGATCGCACGTGTGCAGCCGCCGCGTCCAGTCGAAGGACATCCCCATCCGGCGGAACGAGCGGGCCTGCTGCTCGATGTTCGCGTACGTCCACTCCCGCGGCGGGACGCCGTGCTTGATCGCGGCGTTCTCCGCCGGCAGCCCGAACGCGTCCCAGCCGATCGGGTGCAGGACGTTGTACCCCCGCATCGCGGCGTACCGCGCCACCGCGTCCCCGCCGCTGAAGGCCTCGGCGTGGCCCATGTGTAGATCACCCGAGGGATACGGGAACATGTCGAGCGCGTAGAACCTCGGCCGGTCGTCCCCGGGTTCGTCCGAGGCCTCGAAGAGACCTTCGCGCTCCCACCGCTCCACCCAGGCGGGCTCGATCGTGGCCGGCTCGTACCTGCGCATGGTGCCGAGATGGTAGCCGACGACCGTCCGCCTCCTCGGGGATGGACCGCTCGTCGGCCCGGGCTTATGCTGACATCGCTCCGTTCCCTGACTCGAGGAGCGCCGTTGAACGCGTCCGTCGAGCCCCCGGACGACCTCGAGGCCGAGGTCCCCGCGGCCGACGTGGATCACTATCGCTTGGCGGTCGAGGAAGCCCGAGCGCAGGCAGACGCCCTCCGCCACGCGGTCACCCGCGCGAACGACCTGGTCCGACAGCTCGAGGAGATGGTCGAGAGCCTGCGGGCGATCCTCCTGTATCCGAAGGCCTACGACTGGCCGCTCGCCGAGCCGGCGTCCGAGAACCTCGAGGGCGGACCGGGCGACATCCTCGAGGTGGAGGACCTCGGCGCGCCGATCGACCGAGGGGCCCGGCCCTCAGCGACGTGAGAACAGGCGCGGCGCCAGCCCGCCTTCGCGATGGGCGAGCTCGGGGATCGCCTCGGCCGGGACCGGCCGACTGAACAGGAACCCCTGCGCCAGGCGGCATCCGTTCGAGCGCAGGAACACGTACTCGCTCGGCGTCTCGATGCCCTCGGCGAGCGGGACCATGCCGAGGCTCTGCGCGAGCTGGATGATGGCGCGCACCATGCCGGCCAGGTCGCGGTCCCGATCGACGTCGCGGACGAAGCTGCGGTCGATCTTCAGCACGTCGACCGGCATGTGCTTCAGGCGCGCGAGCGAGGAGTAGCCGGTCCCGAAGTCGTCGATCGCGAGCGGCAGGCCCCACGCGTGGAGCTCGGACAGGATCCGCTGCGTGCGCTCGGGGTCCGTCATGGCGGTGGACTCGGTGATCTCCATCGTGATCGCGTGCGGATCCACGCCGGCGCTCTGGAGCTTCTCGAGCACGCGATCGGCCAGGCGCGCGGACCACAGCTGCCGCGGCGACAGGTTGTAGCCGATCGCCACCGCGAGCCCCTGGTCTCGCCATTCGAGATGCTGGCGGATCAGCTCGTCGAGGACCCACTCCCCGATCGCCTCGATCAGGCCGAGCTCCTCGGCGAGAGGGATGAACTCGCCCGGCGCGACGAGTCCGCCGTTCGGCTCCTGCCAACGGATCAGCGCCTCGACCGAGTGCAGGTGCCCGTCCGACAGGTCGACGATCGGCTGGTAGTGGAGCACCCAGTGCCGCTGCTGCACGGCCTTGCGCAGCCGCGTCGTGAGCGAGAGCCGGGCGCGCGGGTCCTGGTCGTTCGAGGAGTACACGACGAAGCCGCCGGGGTCGGTCCGCTTGCTCTCGTACATGGCGGTGTCGGCGTTGCGCAGGAGGCTCTGCGCGTCGAGCGCGTCCTGCGGGTACAGGCTGATGCCGATGCTGCCCGAGGCGTAGAACTCCGTCCCCTCCAGGGCGAACGGGGCCCGCAGCGCCTCGCGGACCCGCTCGGCGACGGACTCTGCGACGAGCAGCCCCGCGTCCTTGTTGGCGTTCGCGGCGGTGCCCCGGTCCAGGTCCGAGAGCAGAAGCAGGAACTCGTCGCCGCCCTGGCGTGCCACGAGGTCGGTCTCTCGCGTGCACCCGCGCAGGCGCTCGGCCAGCTGGACGAGCAGGTCGTCGCCGGCGTGGTGCCCCATCGAGTCGTTCACGAGCTTGAAGTTGTCGAGGTCCAGGAACAGCACGCCCACACCCAGGTCGTGGCGCCGGGCTCGCGCCAGCGCGAGCTCGAGCATCTCCTCGAACAGCGCGCGGTTCGGCAGGCCGGTGAGCTTGTCGTGGTACGCGAGGAATGCGACCTGCTCCTCCGCCCGCTTGCGCTCGGTGATGTCGAAGATCACGCCCTGGATCAGCCACGGCTCGCCCCGCTCGTCGCGGATGATGAACGCCTGCTCGTTCACCCACAGGACGCGGCCGTCCTCGTGGACCATCCGGTACTCGTGGGTGAGCGACTCCTCGTTCCGGCACGCCTCGACGTACTCGTCCCAGGCGCGGTCCTGGTCCTCCGGATGGACGTGGCGGCGCCAGCAGTACGGGTCGGTGAGCCACTCCTCCCGGCCGATCCCGAGGAGCTCGGTCACCTGCGGGCTCACGTAGATCGAGCTCTGGTTCTCGTCGATCGGGTCGATGTACGTGATCGCGGGGATGCCCTCGACGAGCGAGACGTACTTCGCCTCCGCCTCGAAGCGCGCGGCCTCGCCTCGACGCAGGTCCGACACGTCTCGGAGCGTGACGACGAGGTACCGGCCCGCCGCGCCCTCGACCGCGCCGAGATGGATCTCGACCGGCACGTCCTCACCCGCCTTGCGGTGACAGGAGCCCTCGATGCGGCTGCCGACGGTCGCCTCCGCGATCGGGCGCTCGGCCGCGACGAGCCCGTCGACCCGGCGGTCGAGGAGCTCCGCGCGCGAGAAGCCGGACAGCTCCTCGACCCGGCGGTTCGCGTAGACGATCCGGCCGTCGACGGCTGCCACCACCAGGCACTCGGGGGTGGCCTCCAGCAGGCTGGAAGCCCCCAGGAGCCCGTCGAGCGCGCTCGCGCCCACCAGACCGGTGAGCTCTCCGTCCGTCGTGGCCATGGCTCGTCCGGCGCGCCACGCGCGCGCCCCCCTGAGAAGCGTCGGCCGACGGTGCGGTCAACCTTAGGCACGAGGGCCCGAGGGCCGGCTCAGGCCGGGGTGCGCTCCTCCATCCCCCAGGGTGAGCCGTACTCCTTCAGCAGGTCCAGGAACGGGACCGGGTCGAACGCCTCGGGCCCGAGGACGCCCGTCCCCGTCCAGACCCCGCCGGCGAGCAGCTCGAACGCGATGACGGGGTTGATCGCCGTCTGCCACACAACCGCCTGCGCGCCGTCCCGTCCGAAGCACTCCTCGTTGTCGACGACGTGATACAGGTAGACCTCGCGGGGGTTGCCGTCGGTCCCGGTTCCCGTGACCCACGTCCCCGCGCACGTCTTGCCGGTCATCCTGTCGCCGAGCGTCATCGGGTCTGGCAGCGCCGCCGCCACGACATCTCGGGGCGCCACGTCCATCTCGCCGACCCGGATCTTCTCCTTGTTGTCCAGCCCGAGCTTGTGGAGCGTCTGCAGCACGTCGATGAACTCGTCGCCGAGCCCGTACTTGAACGTCGCGCGGCGGCAGTCGATCCACCGCGGGATCAACAGCACCTCCTCGTGCTCGACGTGCACGCACTCGACGGGGCCGATGCCCTCGGGGAACGTGAACGTCTCCGGCTCGGAGAACGGCGGCAGGGTGAACCACCCGCGGTCCTTCTCCCACACGACCGGCGGGTTCAGGCACTCCTCGATCGTCGTCCAGATCGAGAAGCCGGGCGCGAAGTCGTATCCGCGGACCACCAGATTCGCGCCGTCGCGGACGCCGCACTCGTCCATCGACGAGAAGAGCCGGTCCTGCGCGTACCGGGCGAACACGTCGGAGAGCCCCGGCTCGACGCCGCACCCGACGAGGGCGAGCAGACCGCGCTCCTCCCACGCCGAGGCGCGCTCGAACTGCTCGTCGCCGAGCTTCTTGCCGGGGAGCGAGAACGGCTCCTCGGGGTGCGGCTCCGAGAGCGACATCGCCATATCCATGTAGGTCGCCCCGGCCTCCAGACAGCCCTCGAAGATCGGCATCACGAACCGGGGGTCGACCGCGTTCAGGACGTGCGTGATGGCGTTCGCGCGGATCGCCTCGGCGACCTGGGCGGCGTCCGAGGCGTCCACCCTGATCGCGCTGAACCGGCCGGTGCCGCCGTCGTAGCGTTCGACGACGCGCTCGGCCCTCGCGGCGTCGTAGTCGGCGAAGACGATGTGCTCGTAGAAGTCGCGGCGAGCCGCGATCGGCGCGAACGACGCGCCGACGCCGCCGCTGCCCATCACCAGGATCCTCATGCGGACACGCTCCTTGGCTCGGCTGTGCCCGAGCGTAGCCGGTGGCTCTCGGTGCGGCCATGGGACCGGCGGGACAGCCACCCGCCCCACGCTTCGACGCCAGGGCAGGGTGGACCCCATCGCGGGTGACCGGTCGCCCGAAGACGACGCGTCGCACGGGCCTACCCTCGCGGGGCGCTCAAGGTTCTGACCGCAGGGGCCGAAGCGGAGGGCAAGCGAGCGGATCGACCTCGTCGGGAGGCACGCTCAGTGAAGCGATCGATCGTCTGGGCTCTGATCCTCGTCCTCGTGGCGGGGGTGAGCCCGTCGGCGTCGGCCGACGTGCCGTTCGGGCCGAACGACCTCGCGCCGAAGCTCTTCTCCAGGCCCTACACAGGGACGAAGCTGTACTTCACCCCCGCACGCGCCGTCCGGAGGCTGAACCAGGCGCGTCGAGCCGGGATGCGCGTCATCGTCAAGCTCGCCGGGAGCCAGGAGCACTACCAGAGCGACGACGGCTCCTTCGACCTCGAGCGGTGGAAGGCCGAGATCGACCGCTACCGAGACGTCGAGCTCGAGGGGTTCATCGACGACGGGACCATCGTCGCCCACCAGCTCGTGAGCGAGGCGAAGGCCGATGACCAGTGGGGCGGCACGGTCATCACGAACGACGTGCTCGACGAGATGGCCGCGTACAGCAAGTCAATCTGGCCGGACATGCCCACGATGGTCCGGGCCGACGCCCTCGACCTCGAGGAGGACGCGGCGGGGCGCGATGAGCCGTGGCCCGGCGGCTGGACGTGGAGGTACCTGGACGCCGCGTCGTCGCGCTACTCGGCGCGGAAGGGCAGGGCCGCCAGGTTCGCCACCGTGGAGCAGGCGGCGACGGACCGGCAGGGGCTCGCGCTCGCG
>DAIUEM010000155.1:0-5715 GCA_036845105.1 Actinomycetota bacterium
GATGCGGATGGTGGCGGAGGTGCAGCACATGGAGGACGGCGTCGACGCGTCGCTCGCGACGGCCGCGGTCTCGGTGCTCGCGGCGACCGGCGGGATGGAGGAGTTCACGTCGTTCGTCGCGGCGAAGGATGCCGCGCGGACGCCGCAGGAGCACCTGCGGTACCTGATGTCGCTCGTCGACTTCCGCTCGGCCGAACCGCTGTCTCGGGCGCTCGATCTCTCGCTCACCGACGCGGTCCGACCTCAGGATGTCCCGCAGTACCTCGGCAGGTCCCTGATGAACCGCGACGGAGGCACGCTCGCGTGGTCCTTCCTGCGCGAGCACTGGGACGAGGCGATTGCCCGTCTGGCCCCGTCCACCGTCATCTACGTCGCCTCCGGCGCGAAGGCGCTCACGGCGCCCGCGGTCGTCGAGGACGTGCAGGCGTTCTTCGCAGAGCATGACATCCCGCAGTCGGCGCTCCAGCTGCGGCAGATCCTCGAGGCCCAGCGGGTGAACGCGGCGTTCACGGCGCGGGCGGCCGAGGAGCTCGGCGGCCTGTTCGGCGCGTAGCCGCCGTCAGACGACCGACGCGGGGTCGGTGTTGCCGCCACAGATGAGCGCGACGACGCGCTCATCCGGGCGTGGCACGTAGGCGCCGCACAGGATCGCGGCGAGCGAGGCCGCGCCACCGGGCTCGGCCACGACGCGGCACCCGGCCCACAGGCGACGCTGCGCCTCGGCGATCGCGTCGTCGGGCACCAGCGTCACGTGGTCGACGAACCGCCGCGCGATCGCGTACCCGATCCGCCCCACGCGCATGGCCCCGAGCGCGTCGGCCGCGAGCCCGCCGACCTCAACGTCGACCGGCTCGCCGGCCTCGAGCGCCGCGGACAGCGTCGGGCACGCCTCGGGCTCGACCCCGACGACCCGGACGTCGCCGGCGAACCACGCGGCGACGCCGCCGATCAGCCCGCCGCCCCCGACGGCGACGAGCACGGTCTCGGCCTGCGGGACCTGCTCCGAGAGCTCGGCGCCGATCGTCCCCTGCCCGGCGACGACCGTCTCCTGGTCGTACGGGTGCATGAGGATCGCGCCGGAGTACAGTGCCCGCTCCTCGCACGCCGCGTACGCCTCGGCGTAGTAGCCGGGGATCACGTGGACCTCGGCGCCGAGCGCTCGGATGCGGTCGATCTTCACCGCCGGGGAGGTCTCGGGCACGAAGATCTCGGCGCGGTGGCCCAGCTCGCGGGCCGCATACGCCACCGCGAGCCCGAAGTTGCCGCCGGATGCCGTCAGCACCCCGCTGTCGTCGACCTCCGCCGAGAGCATCCGGTTGAACGCGCCGCGCGGCTTGAACGAGCCGGTGTGCTGGAGCAGCTCCAGCTTCAGCGTCACGAGGCCCGGCGCGCCGAACGCCCCCGGCTCCAGGTGCGCGACGGGCGTCGGCCGGACGCGGCCGGCGATGCGCTCGGCGGCGCTCTCGATGTCGAAGCGCGTGACCGGCGGCGGCTCGAGGCCGGGGGACAGGAGGTCCATCGGCGTGTATCCAACCACGGCGAGGGATACGGCGCGCTTGACAGCATCTCGGCGGCTCCCTACCGTTCGGCCCCGAACGACCTCAGCCGGGGCGCAGACCCGAGGAGAGCGGCGACGGGCGTGATCATCGACGGGATCGACGTTGCCACCGATCACTGGATCGGCGGCGAGCGGGTGCCGTCCTCGGATGTGTTCGAGGACGTCTCGCCGATCGACGAGCGGACGATCGCCGAGGTCGCGCGCGGCGGCCCCGGGGAGGTCGACGCGGCCGTCCGGGCCGCTCGCGAGGCGTTCGACGTCTGGGGCCGGACGCCGCCGAAGGAGCGCGCCGAGGTCCTGCACCGCATCGCCGACGGCGTCGAGGCGAGCGTCGGGTCCCTGGCGCAGGTCGAGACGCGCGACAACGGCTCGCTGCTCCGGTCGATGCGGCGCTCGGTCATGCCGCGCGTCGCCAGGAACTTCCGGTTCTTCGCCGACCACCTGCTCACGCTCGCCGACGACCGGGACCACGACGGGTACGCGGAGCGCATCTCGTGGGATCCGAGCGGGGTCGCCGCCGTCGTGACGCCGTGGAACGCGCCGCTGATGCTCGCGACGTGGCGGTTCGCGCCGGCGCTCGCGGCGGGCAACACCGTGGTGCTGAAGCCGCCGGAGTGGGCGCCGCTCACGGCCTCGATGTTCGCGGACATCGCGCGCGACGCCGGGCTGCCCGACGGCGCCTTCAACGTCGTGCAGGGGATCGGCGAGGAGGCCGGCGCCGCGCTCGTCGCGCACCCGGGGGTGGATCGGATCGCGTTCACGGGCTCGGTCGCCACGGGCCGGTCGGTGGCCGCGGCCGCGGGAGCGAACCTCACGCCGGTGTCGCTCGAGCTCGGCGGCAAGTCGCCGTTCGTCGCGTTCGCCGACGCGGACCTCGAGGCCGTCGTGGGGCAGGCGGTGAACCAGTACGACAACGCCGGGCAGGTCTGCCTGGCGGGGACGCGCCTGCTCGTCGAGGACGCCGTCCACGACGCGTTCCTCGAGCGGTTCCTCGAGGCCGCCCGCGCGCTGCGCCAGGGCGACCCGCGCGAGGAGGACGTCGACCTCGGTCCGCAGATCGCGCGCGAACACGTCGAACGCGTCGACGGGTTCGTACGGCGTGCGAAGGCCGCGGGCGCCCATGCGATCCTGGGCGGCGGGCCGAACGAGGAGCTCGGCGGCCTGTACTACCTGCCGACGCTCTTCGTGGACGTGCCCCCCGGCGCCGAGATCCTGCGCGAGGAGGTCTTCGGCCCGGTCCTCACGCTCCAGCGGTTCTCGGACGAGGACGAGGCCGTCGCCCTCGCGAACGACACGGACTACGGGCTCGCGGCGATCGTGTACACGGGCGACCCGGCGCGCGCCGAGCGCGTCTCGGAGCGGCTCGTCGCCGGGACCGTGTGGGTGAACTGCTTCTTCGTGCGTGACCTCTCGGCGCCGTTCGGCGGCTCGAGGAGCTCGGGGATCGGGCGCGAGGGCGGTACGTGGTCCTTCGACTTCCACGCCGACGTGAAGAACGTGTGCGTCGCCCCCTGGGGCGAGCAGGGAAGGAGCTGAACGCATGGGCGAGATCGTGGGTGCGGCGCTCGTCGCGCACGTGCCGACCATCATGCTGCCGGAGGAGGTCCGGCTCGAGCTGAACGAGGGCCGCGAGATCACCCTCGTCCCGGGCCTCCACCGGATGAAGACCGAGTGCCTGGACCGGCTGAAGCCGGACACCGTGATCGTCTTCGACACGCACTGGGAATCGACCTTCGAGCACATCGTCACGGCGCACGAGCGGCGCAGCGGCCGGTTCACCAGCCACGAACTGCCGCGCGGCATGGCGGGCATCCCGTACGACATGCCCGGCGACCCCGAGCTCGCGAAGCTCATCGCGGCGCAGGCGGACGGTCGCGACGATTGCTGGATCTTGGCCTGCGAGGATCCGTACCTGCCGATCTTCTACGGGACGGTGAACATCTGGACGTTCCTCGGCGACCCGCAGACGCGCTGGATCAGCGTCGCGCTGAACCAGACGTGCGACACCGAGGACTTCCTGCTGCTCGGCCGGCTGATCGGCGACGCGATCGCGCAGAGCGACCGCAGGGTCGTGCTGCTCGCGAGCGGCGGGATGACGCACCGGTTCTTCAACTTCAAGGCCCTCCGAAACCGCGAGGCCCAGCGGGCTCCGGAGAACATCTACGACCGCGCGTACTACGACGCCGACATGAAGGTGCTCGGCATGCTCGAGCGCGGCGATCACGCCGGCGTGATCGACGGCATGCCCGAGTACCGCAAGGCGCATCCGGAGGGCAAGTTCGGGCACTACCTGATGATGGCCTCGGCGCTCGGCGGCCGGGCGTGCACCGCGCAGGGTGAGCGGTTCTCCGAGTACGAGGCGTCGGTCGGGACGGGCCAGGTCCACGTGTGGTTCGAGCGCCCGGGGGGCGGCTGGACGGCCTGAGATCGGAGTGCGACGCCGATCCGGGGGACGATGACCGGCGTCGCTCACGAGGCGTATCGTTCGTGGCCAGCCACGGACGGAGGTGGGGGACGGGAACCGTCGTGAGCGGGGAGGGGAGCATGTCGAGGTCTCGGTGGGTGGCGCTCGTGCTGGTGGCGATGGTGCTGCTGGCGGCTTGTGGCGAGGACGGCGGGGAAGAGGGGACGACGACCGGGCAGACCGGCACGGCGGGGACCGGGGCCGGGACGGCCGGCCTCCCGCTGGATACGTGGCTCGGGAGCGATCTGGGGGCATGTGCCGACGCCCCGACCGGCGAGCCGCTGAGGATCGGCTACGCGGCGGACCTGTCGGAGCTCGGTGGCTTCGCCGACGGTCCCGGCAGCGAGGCCGCGGAGTTCATGGCCGAGCTGATCAACTGTGCGGGCGGCGTGGAGGGCACCCCCGTCGAGATCGTCGTCCAGGACATCCAGGGCGATCCCGAGGTGACCCAGCGCGCCGCGCAGGACCTGCTCGACGCGGGGGTCCACGCGATCATCGGCCCGCCGTTCGCGGACTTCGGCCTGCCGCTGCTCCAGGTGGTCGGCGGGCAGGTGCCGGTGCTCTTCGCGGCCTCCACGGAGCCCACGCTCCCGAGCGCGGACCAGCTCTCGTTCCTCGTGACGTTCGACGACACCACCCAGGCCACGCAGGCGGCCGAGCTCGCCATCCGCGAGGGGTTCGAGACGGCCGTGACGTTCAGCTCGCCGGGGCCCTACTTCGGCTACAACCCGGAGGTGTTCACACAGGTCTTCGAGGAGATGGGCGGCAGGGTCCTCGCGGACTACACGTTCTCGCTCGAGGACACCGACTTCTCGACGCAGGTGAACGACCTGGCGAACCTGCCCGAGACCCCGGACGTCTTGTACACCGCGATGATCACGCCGCAGCTCGGCCCGCTCCTCGGGCAGATCGACGGCGCGGGGATCGACCTGGAGCTGATCGGCGCCGACTCGTTCGACGCGACCGTCGTCTGGGACCTCGGCGACCTCGCGGAGGGCGCCTACTACACGACGCACGCGTTCCCCGAGGAGGGGAGCCCGATGGCGACGTTCCTGGACGCCTTCGAGGCGGCTCGGGGCGAGCCCCTGCAGACTGTGTCGTTCGGAGCGCTCGCAGCGGACGCGGTGGTGCTGGTGGCCGACGCCTTCGTCCGGAGCGGGAAGAGCACGGACCCGGTGGCGATCGGGGACGCGCTCGCGTCCGCCGAGGGGGTGCAGGTGATCACGGGCACCGTCACGTACGCGGGGACGAACGGCGTGCCGATCAAGCCCCTGTACATCCAGCAGGTGGTCGGAGGCGAACCCACGCTGGCCGAGAAGATCGAGCCCTGACCCGATCGGAGCGGCGGTGCTGAGCGTCGATGGACTCACCACGAGCTACGGGTCCATCACCGCCGTCCGGGACGTCTCGATCCACGTCGACGCGGGCGAGATCGTCGGGCTGATCGGCCCGAACGGCGCCGGCAAGAGCACGCTGCTGAACACGACGGTGGGTCTGCTGCGCCCCACGGCGGGCCGTGTCACGGTCGATGACCGGGACGTGACCGGGTCGTCGCCGGACGCGATGCTCCGGTTGGGGGTCGCGCTGGTGCCCGAACGGCGCCGCCTGTTCGCCGACCTCACGGTGGTGGAGAACCTCCTCGTGGCCGGGATCACCGCTCCCGCGGCCGAGCGGCAACGGCGGCTCGAGGAGG
>DAIUEM010000156.1:0-5711 GCA_036845105.1 Actinomycetota bacterium
GGCCGGCGGCACCCGATGCCGCTCACGCGGACGGCGGTCGAGGAGGTCACGACCGCCACGACCACCCTCCTGCCGAGGTAACATCGCCCGCGATGCCGAGATCCAAGTCGCGCCAGCGAGGCAACCGCCGTCCCTACGCGGCGCCGCCGCCCCGCAAGAAGCCGAAGTCGAGTCCCTCCTGGTACGGCTTCCTGGTCCTCGGGCTCATGGTCGTGGGCGTGGCCATGATCGTCCTGAACTACATGGGCCTCATCCCCGGCGGCACGGCGCAGGTCTGGCTGTGGGTGGGTCTCGCCTTCATCGCGGCCGGGTTCGTCGCCGCCACGCAGTGGCGCTGACGATCTCGAGCGTGCGAATCACACCGGTGTAACTTTCCACATCCCTTCCACCGCTGTGGGTTCCCGTCCCCGGAGGGCCGCGGAGTGGATAACTCATCGCCGGCTGTGGAAAACCCTGGCGTTCGTGGTGGGACGTCCCCGCCCGAGCCGTGGAGAACTCCGGTCAGCTCTCTCCGGTATGACGGCGGACGACCTCCATCGGCTCGCCGCAATGGCGGGGGATCTGGAGCTCGCCGAGCCGGGTCACGCGGAACTCGGTCCCGCACTCTCGACAGACCAGGAAGACCTCAAGCCCCTCGACGTCCTCCACGTCGGGCTTCTCCCTGGGACCGGGTCCGGACGCCGCCCGGAGCGCCGTGATCCCCAGCCAGGCGATCACGACGCCGACGACGAGTGCCGTGAGCACGACGAGCGGCTCCATGAGGCGAGTCTACGAGGGACCTTCGGACCTCCCGCGAGCGCCGGCGGCGGCGTACGTTCTGGGCATGAGCCGCCCGCGGGCTCTCCTCGGCGTTGCGATCGTGCTCGCGCTCCTCGCGATGCCGACCGTCGCATCGGCCGCCGACCTCCAGGTGACGATCGCGACCCCCCAACCCGGCGCCTCCGTCGGCGCCACCGTCGCCATCGTCGCCGAGACCGTGGGCGACGCCGTCTCGGTCTCGTTCGACGTCGCGACCGGCGCCGAGCCCGTATGGACGGCGATCGGCATCGACGACGACGCCTCCGACGGCTGGACCTCGGTCTGGGACGCGAGCGGTGTCGACGGCGTGGCAACGGTCCGCGCCACGGCGACCGACGGCTCGGCGACGGCGACCGCGACGGTGGAGGTGACCGTCGACGGAGCTCCGCCGTCGCTCGTCCTCGAGCTCTCGCGGTCCGCGTTCAGCCCGAACCGCGATCGACGCGCCGAGTGGGTGACCGTGCGCGTGACGGTGGGCGAGGAGGCGCGCCTGCGTCTCGAGGTCGTCGCGCCCGACGGGAGGATCCGGCGGCGGTTGACGGACGAGCCGGTCGCGGTCGGAACGACGGCGATGCGCTGGAACGGCAAGAGCGGATCCGGTCGAGTCGTCGCGGACGGCCGGTACGACGTCCGCGCGGTCCTCGTCGACGCGGCCGGGAACGCGGCGCAGGTGACGGCGGCCGTGGTCGTCGACACGCGGGCGCCCACCGTCCGGTGGGAAGGGGTGCGGCCCGAGCCGTTCCTCGGTACGGGTCACGTCGTCCTCGCGATCCGGGCGTCGGACCGGAGCCCCGAGATCGTCGCCCGCGCCGTCGTCCGCGACGCCACGGATCGGCTGGCGGCGCGCTTCGACGCGGTCACGTTCCCCGGCGGTTCCCTGCGGTTCGAGTGGAACGGGCGCGACCGTCGGCGTCGGCCGACCGAGCCCGGGCTCCACACCGCGGAGGTCAGGGTGCGTGACGACGCCGGCAACACGACCACCACGCGACAGCCGTTCCGGAACCATCGGCCCGTCCACGCGATCGTGACCCGTCGGAGCGAGCACGCCGGTCGCCGGGTCGCGCTGACCTTCGACGACTGCTGGAGCGGGTCGGCGTGGGACCGGATCCTCGACGTCCTGCGTACGAAGCACGCCGGCGGGTCCTTCTTCTGCCTCGGATCCTCCGTGCAGGCGCACCCCTCGATCGCGCGGCGGACGGTCGCGGCGGGTCACACGATCGGATCGCACGGATACGACCACGCGAACGTCGCCTCCCTGAGTGCGGACGGGATCCGAACCCGGATCCGCGCGGACATGCGCGTCTGGTGGGACGTCGCCCGCGCGACGCCCGCTCCGTACTTCCGACCGCCGTTCGGGCTCTACGACGCCGAGGCGCAGACGGTGATGGGGCAGGAAGGGATCCGGTACCTGGTCCTGTGGGACGTCGACCCATGGGACTGGACCGCGCCTGGCTCCGCCGCCGTAACGCAGCGGGTGGTCTCCCACGCGCGCCGGGGGAGCATCGTCGTGCTCCACGTGATGGACGGGACCGCCGCGGCGCTGCCCGGCATCATCGACCGCCTGCGGGCCCGCGGCCTCGAGCCGGTGACCCTCGAGGAGCTCCTGCACGGCTGAGGCTATCGGCGCTGGTCACGGCGGGTGCCGGGATGTCCAATCGACCCGCCCGCCGCGGGCCATTCGGCCTCTCGACGTCACACGTGCGTTCGGCACGCTTGCACGGTAGGCGCAGAGGCCGAGGAGGCTCGATACAGCCACGTGAGCAGGTACGGATAGGTGGATCGTTCCGGCCCCAGGCCAGGCCCGGGGCCGATCTCCGCGAGACCGCTCGAGGCGGACAGGAGGGCACCGGATGAGCAAGTACGTCAGCGATCTGATGGCGGACGTCGAGGCGGGCAACCCCGGCGAGCCGGAGTTCCACCAGGCGGTCCGGGAGGTCGCCGAGTCCGTCGAGCTCGTGCTCGACCGCAACCCCGAGTACCGCAAGCACAAGGTCCTCGAGCGGATCATCGAACCCGAGCGCGTGATCCTGTTCCGCGTCCCGTGGATCGACGACAACGGCGACGTCCAGGTCAACAAGGGCTACCGCGTCGAGATGAACAGCGCGATCGGCCCCTACAAGGGCGGCCTGCGCTTCCACCCGACCGTGTACCTCGGGATGTTGAAGTTCCTGGCGTTCGAGCAGGTGTTCAAGAACGCCCTCACCACGCTCCCGATGGGCGGCGGCAAGGGCGGCTCGAACTTCGACCCGAAGGGCAAGAGCGACAACGAGGTCATGCGCTTCTGCCAGTCGTTCATGACCGAGCTCCAGCGCCACATCGGTCAGTTCACCGACGTCCCGGCCGGTGACATCGGCGTCGGCGCTCGCGAGATCGGGTACCTGTTCGGCCAGTACAAGCGCGTCCGCAACGAGTTCGTCGGCGTGCTGACCGGCAAGGGCGCGGAGTGGGGCGGCTCGCTGATCCGCCCCGAGGCGACCGGCTACGGCACGGTCTACTTCGCCGAGGAGATGCTCGAGACGCGCGGCGAGACCCTCGAGGGCAAGGTCGCGCTCGTCTCCGGCAGCGGCAACGTCGCGCAGTTCGCCACGGAGAAGCTCCTCGACTTCGGCGCGAAGCCGATCACGCTCTCGGACTCGGGCGGGATGATCCACGACCCGGCCGGGATCGACCGCGAGAAGCTCGCCTGGGTCATGGAGCTGAAGAACGTGCGCCGCGGCCGGATCTCCGAGTACGCGGAGCACTTCCCGGGCGTCACGTTCATCCCCGCGGACCCCGCGGCCGACCACGGTCCGCTGTGGGACGTCCCGGCCGACTGCGCGTTCCCCTGCGCGACGCAGAACGAGATCAACAACAAGGACGCGGCGAACCTGCTCAACAACGGCGTCTTCGTGGTCAGCGAGGGCGCGAACATGCCGACGGTCCCGGACGGCGTCGAGCAGTTCGTGAGCGCAGGCATCCTCTACGGCCCCGGCAAGGCCGCGAACGCCGGCGGCGTGGCGACCTCCGGCCTGGAGATGTCGCAGAATAGCCTGCGACTCGCGTGGACGCGCGAGGAGGTGGACGCCCGGCTCCACGGCATCATGAAGGCGATCCACAAGCAGGCGAAGGACACCGCCGAGGAGTACGGCTCGCCCGGCAACTACGTACACGGTGCGAACATCGCCGGGTTCGTGAAGGTCGCCGAGGCGATGCTCGACCAGGGCGTCGTCTGAAGCCGGCTGACGGAGGCGCCGGCCACGGTGGCGTGGCCGTCCGCCTCCCCGGCGACGTCACGGCCAGGGCGAAGTGGAGGAAGCTCCGCGCGGGCCGGCGAGAGGGGGATCCGCGATGAAGAAGATCGAGTGTTTCGTACAGCCCTTCGACTTCGAGGCGATCGCCGAATCGATGGTGGCGGCCGGAGTCATCGGGATGAGCGTCACCGAGGTGAAGGGTTTCGGCGTGCAGCGCGGGTTCCGACGGGGTGAGGACGCGAAACCGGGCGGCTACGTGTTCCACCCGAAGACCAAGATCGAGGTGGTCGTGAAGGACTCGGAGGTGGACCGCGTGATCGAGGCGTGCAAGACCGCGATCAAGAGCCACCAGATCGGCGAGGGGAAGATCTTCGTCACGCCGGTCGATGACGCCGTCCGCGCGCGGACCGGCGAGCAGGGCGAGGCAGCGATCACCTGACCCGGGGCGCGATCATCGTTCGTCCATCGCGCGCCTGAGGGCGGCGTCGAACCCGACCGGCTGGATGTCCGGGAAGGCCCTCCGGGCAGCATCGTCCCGCACGACGGTCTCGTGCGTCATGCCCATGATGAGCGGCCGCGCCACGCTGGCGGAGACCGACGTCGTGAGCCCGCACCACAGCGACGAGAGCCGAGGCGTGAGCAGCGGCACGCCGATGAGCATCCGCCGCCGCCCCTCCAGGCGCGCGACCGTCTCGATCATCTGCCGGTACGTGAGCACGTCGGCGCCGCCGATCTCGATCACCGTGTGCTGTTCGTCCAGCGGGATCGACCGGGCCGCCGAGAGGTACGAGACGGCGTCCGCGATCGCGATCGGCTGCGAGCGCGTCTCGACCCACCGGGGGACGATCATCGCCGGCAGGCGGTGCACCAGGTCCGTCAGCATGCGGAACGACGCGCTCTCCGCGCCCACGACCATCGCCGCCCGGAGTTCGACGAGCGGCGGCCCCTCCTCGGCGAGCACGAGCCCGGTCTCGTGCCGGCTCGACAGGTGACGCGAGAGCGCCACGTCCTCGTCGCCGAGCCCGCCGAGGTACACGATCCGCTCGACCCCCGCGATCTTCGCCGACCGAGCCACGTTCAGGGCGGCGGCCCGGTCCCGTTCGTCGAACGACGTCGCACCCGGCTCCATCGAGTGGATGAAGTAGTAGAGGGCCTGCACGCCCTCGAGCGCCGCCGGCAGTGTCTCGGGACGCAGGGCGTCGAGCTCGCGGGCGTCGACGCCTGGGAAGCGCTCGGCGAGCGCCGCGGGACGGCGGCCCGCGGCCACCGGGCGCTCGCCCTCGGCCAGGAGCCGGTCCACCAGCCTCGACCCGATCGTGCCTGAGGCGCCCGTGACCAGGATCATCGCCATACATGATGCCGCTCCCGCCCGATCCGCGCGCGGTGGAACCGATGCATCGGGTCGGGCGTCCTTGCCTTCGGGATGATGGACGTCGTGACGAGGCAGGCGCCCGCGGGCGCGGAGCGCGCCACAGGAGGGCTCGAGGAGCTCTACCGGCGCCACGTGGACGACGCCGTGCGCCTGGCCGTCCTGCTCACCGGGGACCGCTCGCTGGCCGAGGACCTCGTGCAGGACGCGTTCGTGAAGGTGCTCGGCCGGTTCCACGACCTGCGGAACCGGGACGCCTTCTGGTGGTACCTGCGGCGGACGATCGTGAACCTGTCGAACTCGCACTTCCGCCG
>DAIUEM010000157.1:0-5653 GCA_036845105.1 Actinomycetota bacterium
GAGGACGAGTTCCGCGGCCGGACGTTCGGCGCGCTCACCGTGCTCTCGCGGCTCGGGTTGTTCCTATCGCTCGCCGCCTTCCCGGTCCTCGCCGGTATCGTTGGGTCCCGTGAGGTCCTCATCGCGGATCAGCGCTTCGACCTGTCCGGGACGCGCGTCGCGCTCTGGGTCGCCGGTGCGATGGTCGTCGGCGCGACCCTGTTCACCCAGCGCGGCCTGTCTCGCTACCGCATCAGCCGCCCGCAACCCCTCGCGCTCGTGCCCAAGCTGAAGCGGGCCCCGTCGAACGGACTCTTCATCGCCTTCGAGGGCGTCGAGGGCTCGGGCAAGGGCACCCAGATCCGGCTGGCGAAGGAGTACCTCGAGTCGCGGGACGTGGACGTCCTCGTCACCCGTGAGCCGGGGGGCACGGTCCTCGGGGAGAAGCTCCGCGAGATGCTCCTGGACCACGACACCGGGGCCGTCGAGGCCAGGACCGAGGCGCTGCTCTTCGCCGCGAGCCGGTCGCAGCACGTGACCTCGGTCATCCGGCCCGCGCTCGCCGAGGGCAAGGTCGTGATCTGCGACCGCTACATCGACTCGAGCCTCGCGTACCAGGGGTCGGCGCGCGGGGTCGGCGAGCAGGACATCCTCACGCTCAACGTGTGGGCCACGCAAGGGCTGTTCCCGGACCTCACGATCCTGCTGCATCTGGAGCCAGAGGTCGGCCTGCTGCGGTCGCTCGAGGAGCCGGACAGGATCGAGATGGAGGGCGGCGAGTTCCACGCGAAGGTCGCCGACGCGTACCTGAAGATCGCCGAGGAGCACCCGGAGCGGTTCATCGTCATCGACGCCGACGACACGCCCGAGCGCGTGCACCAGCAGGTCGTCGAGGCGCTGAAGCGCGTCCTGAGGGATCGCGAGGAGGACGGCGATGCCGGCTGACGTGCTCGACCGGGTGCCGGGGCAGGACCACGCGATGGCGTTCCTGCGGCAGGCCGCCGGGCGGCCGCACCACGCCTACCTCCTGGCCGGTCCCGAGGGCGGTGGCAAATCCCTCGCCGCCCGAGCGTTCGCGGCCGCGATCCTGTGCGAGCGCGGCGGGTGCGGCGAGTGTCGCTCGTGCCGCCTGGCTCTCGAGGACAAGCACCCGAACGAGTTCCTCGTCGAGCCGGAGGGCCGCGATATCCACGTCGAGACCGTGAAGCAGGAGATCTGGCACCCCGCGTACCGGACCGCGCCCGAGCCCGGCCGCAAGGTGTTCGTGATCCGTGAGGCGGACCGGCTGAACCCCTCGGCGGCCGACGCACTGCTGAAGGTGCTCGAGGAGCCGCCGGCCGACGCCGTGTTCCTGCTGCTCTCGGCCCGCCCGCACGAGCTGCCCGAGACGGTCCTGTCGCGCTGTCACGTCGTGACGTTCGCGCCCTTGTCCGAGGCGTTCGTCGTGCGGACCCTCACCGCCGAGGGCGCCGACCCCGAGCGCGCGGCGCTCGCGGCGCGCTTGTCGGGGGGCAACCTCGGGCGTGCGCGGCGGCTGGCCGTGGACGAGGAGGGACTCGGCTTCCGCGAGGTGGCGCGCAAGGCGCTCGAGCGCGCGGCGGCGGGCCCTGCGGGGGCGCTCGACGCGGCCGAGACGGTGCTCGTCGCGGCCGAGAAGTACCGAAAGGCTCTGACCGAGTCGCTGAAGGACGAGCTCGCGCCGTTCCTCGATGACTCGGGGCGGCCCGAGGAGGCGTACCGCGGCGCCGTCCGTCGCCTGGAGGAGCGGCACAAGCGTCGTGTCCGCAGGGCCGAGCGCGACTACGTCGACTGGGTGCTCCTCGCGGCCTCCGCGATCCTGCGGGACCGCGTGGTCGTCGCGGTCGGCGGCGGCGGGGAGCTGCTGATGAACCCGGACCTCCCGCCGGCGGCCGAGCCCGTCCGCGCGTCGGCGGGCGGGATCGCGGCGCTCGAGGAGGCTCGCGCCGCGCTCGCCGAGGAGCTGAACCTCAACGTGCGGCTCGTGCTCGAGCGGGCGTTCCTACGGTTCGGGGCGTCCTGACGTCCCCGAACGCCCCGTCGCGAAGTGGGGCTGGCATCACTGACGCACACGCGGGTGCGTGCCACGCTTCCGGCGGAGATACAGGACCATGCCCGTACGTGTGCTCATCGTGGACGACCAGGAGCCCTTCCGCGTGGCGGCCCGGATGGTCGTCGAGGCGACCGAAGGGTTCGAGGTCGTCGGCGAGGCCGAGACCGGTGAGGACTCGGTCGACCAGGCACGCGAGCTCTCGCCGGACCTCGTGCTCATGGACGTGAACCTGCCGGGGATCGACGGGCTCGCGGCGACGCGGCAGATCCTGGCCGAGGGCGGGGGCTCGGTCGTCGTGCTCCTGCTCTCGACCTACGAGGAGGAGGAGTACGCGCCCAGAGCCGCCGAGTGCGGTGCGGCCGCGTACGTTCTGAAGTCCGTCTTCGGACCCGACCGTCTCGAGCAGGCCTGGGCGGCCGCGACCTCCGCGTAGCCCGGTCATCCGATCGGAACACCCCACGACATGTGGAGCACGGCCGGCGCGCTGAGGCTAGGCGTGATCCCGTTCCCTGAGGAACGCGAGAACCGCGATCACTCGACGGTGGACCTCGGGCTCCTCGGAGAGCGCGAGCTTGTGGAACAGGGAGTTGATGTGCTTCTCGACGGCGCGCTCGGTGAGGAACATCGACTTGGCGATCGCCGCGTTGTTCTTGCCCTGCGCCATCTGCTCGAGCACCTCGCGCTCGCGTTCGGTGAGCTGCGCGAGCGGCGAGTGCGCCATCCGGTCCTTCGCGGAGACGAGCGCCTCGACCACCTTCGGGTCCAACACCGAGCCACCCGTGGAGACCTCGTTGAGCGCCCGGATCAGCTCGCTCACGTCGGCGACCCGCTCCTTCAGCAGGTAGCCGAGCCCCGCCGCCCCGTCCTTCAGGAGATCGTAGGCGTACCCCTCCTCGGCGAACTGCGACAGGACGACGACGCCGATCTCGGGGTGCTCGCCGCGGATCTTCCGGGCGGCGTCGATGCCCTCGGTCGTGTTCGTCGGGGGCATCCGGATGTCGGTCAGGACCACGTCGGGGCGGAGCTCGTCGACGGCGAGCAGGAGCTCCTCGAAGTCGGTCGCCGTGCCGACCAGATCCACGTCGGCCGAGTTCGCGAGCAGGGCGGCCGTCCCCTCCCGAACGAGGTAGTTGTCCTCGGCGAACACGACGCGGATCACGGCGGCATGCTACACAGACCGCCGGTGGGGGAGCCGAGGTGAGGATCCGGGTCGTCCTTGGTGAGGACAACCGGAGGCCGTCGACCGGCGGGTGACCGAGCGTCAACCGGGAGCCCGCGAGAGGAGCTGACCATGTCGAGGGTGGAGGGGACGGTTCGTTCGTCGCGCGCGAGGACCCGCGCGTTCCGAATCGTGGCGGGGTTCCTCGGGGTGATCGCTTTCGTCCCGAGCGCGGTTTTCGTGCTCGGCTCGTATACGGTCGAGAGCCAGGACATCGACCTCGTTCACAACATCTCGGGCCTGGCTGGCTTCGGGATGGTCTTCGGCGCCGCGGGGATCGCCATGGCCGTGCGTGCTGAGGACTCGGGCGCCGCGTTCCGCGCCGTGGCGGTGAGCGCCGTGCTCACCCTGGGCGCAGGACTCCTGGCGGGCGACGTCGTGACGGGCTTCTGGTTCGTGGGGATCGTGTTCGCCGTGGCCCTGTACCTGCTCCATCCCGACCGTGGTGACACCACCAGGGTTCGTCCGACGTCGACGCCGCTGCTGGCGAGCGGCGTCGTGGCGCTGATCGTCGCGGTCGCGTACGGGGTCGACCAGGCCGCGCTGCAGCGGAACGGCACCCCGGCGCTCGACCCGCACGCCGAGCTCCACCATTACAGCGGCATGGCCGTGATGGGCCTCCTGCTCGCGGCCGGGGCGCTCGCGACCGCGACCGGGGGCGGCGGCCCGCGGGCGATCGGGTGGGCGACGGGGATCGGCGCCGCCCTCTACGGGGCGGCCTCGCTCGCGTACCCCGATCACCTCGGGACCGTCGACACGCCGTGGGCCGTCCTCACGCTGCTGTGGGGGCTCGCCCTCGTCACCCTCACGGAGCTCGAGATGCGCCGGCCTCCGACGACACGGGAACCCGGGTAAGGTCGCCCCATGGCGAAGCGATCCCTCTTCCGCCGCGCCGAACGCTGGATGGTCGGCGTCGCGATGGGCGTCATGGCCTTCGTGCTCGAGAAGGCCGTGCTGCGCTCGGTCCGACGGGGGGTCACCCAACCGAGAGCCGTCGTCGAGCCGCCCACCGGCACGATCAAGGGAACGGACGTGAAGGGGTCGCTCGGCGGCTGAGCGCTCGCGTTAGGTCCTGCGCCGCAGGATGTCCCACAGCATGCCGAGCGTGAGCAGCCCGCCGACCACGCCGAACGTCACCGGGATCCACGCGTCGACCCTGGTCGACAGGGCCGTGAGGCCGCTCGCGAGCACCGCGGCGCCGGCGGTCAGGCCGAGCGCCAGTCGTCGCCCGGCACGCCGGATCGTGTCCTCCAGGTTCTGGGCCCGGAAGTTGACCTCGAGCTTCTGGCCCGGGCGAGCGCCGAGCAGACGCTCCACCGCCTCGACGACGCGCAGGAACCGCACCTTCAGCCGCTGCGACTGGTAGAAGAGCGCCTTCGGGTCCAGCTTCGCGCCCATCCCGGTGATCAGGCTCCGCATGAGGAACCGGCCGGCGACGTCGAACGGGTCCAGCTCTGGGTCCAGCTGCGCGGCGGCGAGCTGCATCTGCGCGAGCGCCTTGCCGGTGAGCGTCAGCGAGGCCGGGAGCGGCACGTTGTGGCGGAGCGCGATCTCGGTCATCTCCTGGAGCACGGGTCCGAGCTGGATGTCCTTCAGCGAGGCGCCGTGGTACTTGGCCATCAGCGCCCCGATCTCGGCGGAGAACGCGTCGGTGTCCAGGTCGCTGCGGTCGATCGCCCCGGCGAGCATGAGCGTGACGTCGGTGAGGAACCCGACGTCCTGCTGCCAGAACGCCATGAGCAGGAGCATCATGTGCTCCCGCATCTGCGGGCTCACCTCGCCGATCATCCCGAGGTCCAGGAAGTACAGGCGCTCGCTCGACGGCTGCCACATCAGGTTCCCCGGGTGCGGGTCGGCGTGGAAGAAGCCGTCGACGAGGATCTGCTTGTAGAAGGACTCGAGCAGCTGCTTCGCGGCCTCCTTGCGCGCGGTGCCCTCCGGGGCGTCCGTGATCGGTCCGCCCTGCACGTCCCCCATCACCAGCAGACGCGACGTCGAGTAGTCGCCGTACACGTACGGCACCGAGAGCCGGGGGAACGGCCGGAGGATCTCGGCCATCTGCCGCATGTGGCCGGCCTCCTGCCGGAAGTCCAGCTCGCGGTGGAGGGAATCCGACAGGTGCTCGAAGACGGCCTCCATGTCGATGACCTGACGGAGGCCCGGCCGGTCTCCCACCTTCTCGGCGAAGACCTCGAGCAGCGCCAGGTCCTGCTCGATCTGCTCGCGCGCGTCCGGACGCTGGACCTTCACCACCACCGGCTCGCCGTTCGCGAGCGTCGCGCGGTGGACCTCGGCGACCGTGCCGGCCGCGAGCGGTTGGGCGTCGATGTGGTCGAACACGTCCTCCCACGGCACGCCGAGCTCCTGCTCCATGACCTTCACGA
>DAIUEM010000158.1:0-5646 GCA_036845105.1 Actinomycetota bacterium
AGCACCGATCGCGGATCGTGAAGCGGCGCTCGAACAGGTCGCGGGCGCCGCACCTCGGGCACCGGCGGCGGAGACCTCGGGCGACGGCGGCGAGGGCTCCGGGCTCCCTCGCCGAGGAGCGCGGCGAGGGCGCGGAGGGCTCGAGCCCGTCGTAGGGACCGATCGGGTCGGACATCGTGCCCACGGTAGCAAGCCGCCGGTTGCTGGGCGCTCGCGCCGACCGTAGCCTCCCCGTGTGCCGATCCGCATCGGGGAGCCGCTCACGCTCGAGGACGTCGTCGCGGTCGCCCGAGGCGAGGCGGTCGAGCTCTCGCCCGCGGCGGCGGACCGGCTCCGCCGGGCCCGCACGGTGGTTGAGGCCAAAGTGGGTTCGGACGAGGTCGTCTACGGCGTGACCACGGGCTTCGGCAGCCTGGCCAGCGTCCGGATCGACCCCGCACAGGCCGCGGAGCTCCAGCACCGGATCGTCCGCTCGCACGCGACGGCGGTCGGCCCGCTCTTGTCACGCGAGGAGGCCCGAGCGATGCTCGCGCTCCGAGCCCACGTCCTCGCCCTCGGGCACTCCGGGGTGCGCGAGGGGATCGTGGCGCGGATGGTCGAGATGCTGAACCGAGACCTCGTCCCCGCCGTCCCCGAGCAGGGCTCGCTCGGCGCCTCGGGCGACCTCGCGCCGCTCGCGCACCTGGCGCTGCCGCTGATCGGCGGCGGCGCCCTCCTCGGGCCGGTCGGACCCGTCCCCGCCGGGCCGACCCTCGCGGCGGCCGGCCTGGAGCCCCTGACGCTCGAGGCCAAGGAGGGCCTCGCGCTGGTGAACGGCACGCAGGGGATGCTCGCCGTGGGCATCCTGGCGCTGGACCGCGCCGCCCGCCTGACCGTGACGGCCGACGTCGTGGCCGCCATGACGATCGAGGCGGCCCTCGGGTCGGACCGGGCGTTCGACGAGCGCCTGCAGGTCCTGCGCCCCCATCCCGGACAGGTGGCGTCGGCGGCCAACCTGCGTCGCCTGCTCGCGGGCAGCGCGATCGTCGCGTCCCACCGCGAGAGCGACCACCTCGTGCAGGACGCGTATTCCCTGCGCTGCGTCCCGCAGGTGCACGGGGCGACGCGCGCGGCCGTGGCGTTCGCCCGCGGGGTGCTCCAGGTGGAGGCCAACGCGGTCTCGGACAACCCGATCGTCCTGCCCGAGGACGGCGAGATCGTCTCGGGCGGCAACTTCCATGGCCAGCCCGTCGCGGTGGCGCTCGACGCGCTCGCGCTCGCCCTGGTACCGATCGCCGGTATCTCCGAGCGCCGGCTCTACCGGATCCTCGACCCTGCCCTCAGCAACGACCTGCCGGCGTTCCTCGTGCGGGGGAGCGGGCTGAACTCGGGCTTCATGCTGGCGCAGTACACCGCCGCCTCCCTCGTCTCCGAGTGCAAGTCGCTCGCACACCCGGCCTCGGTGGACTCGATCGCGTCCTCGGCGGGGCAGGAGGATCACGTCAGCATGGGGATGACGGCGGCCCGACACGCGCGGGAGGTGGTCGCGAACGCCGAGGTCGTCCTGGCGCTCGAGGCGCTCGCCGCCGCCCAGGCGCTCGACCTGCGAGCCCCGACGGCACCCGGCGCCGGCACGGGCGCGGCGCGCGACGCCGTGCGCATCGTCGCGGCGTTCCTGGACGAGGACCGCGAGCTGGGGCCTGACATCGAGGCCGTGACGCGGCTCGTCCGCACCGGCGCGTTGACCGAGGCGGCCGAGGCGGGGATCGGCGACGAACTAGTCTGACTCAGACTAGCTGTGGTAGATCACGATCCGCATGCCGACGTCCACGAGCCCGAAGACCCACTGCGCGTGCCAGTAGGGGACGCGGACGCATCCGTGGCTCGCCGGGTACGTCGGGACCTCCGTCCATCCGTGGATCGCACGCAGACCGTCGAAGTAGCTGGGGTAGTACAGGCGGTTGGGGCTGTAGCCCGCCAGCTTCCGGTACACCTTGAACGAGCCGTCGCGTGTCGCCCCGCCGGCGCCGGTCGAGACGTGGATCACGTTGGTGACCTCGCCGCGCACGACCGTGTACAGGACCTGGCGCGTCTGGTCGACCTCGATGTGCATGCCAGGGGTGTCCACGCGCGGGCGCGGCACCCGCGGGTCGGCGAGGGCCCGCCACACGGCGCCGTCGACCGTGAAGGTGCGCGGCAGGCCCTGGACCTTGCGGAACGCGACCACGGCGTCGGCCGTGCGGAAGTCGAAGCGGCGGTTCACGCCGGCGATCCGGTAGTCGAGCTCGGCCAGCCGGCCCTCCAGCAGCCGGACGAACACGCTGCGGGAGCCCGTGCGCAGAGCGGGCAGCGGCGTCGCCTCGGACTTCGTCACGGCGGAGCCGGACCCGGAGGTCCCGTCGCCGGCGATCGCCCGGGCCCGGTAGCGACCGGGCGCCATGATGCGGAACCTCGCTCGGAAGGACCCGTCGGCGTCGAGGGTCGCCGTCGCGGTCTCCACGCGGCGACCCGAGCGGAGCAGCTCGACCTCGACGCTGCCCCCGGCGGACGCGGATGTGACCGAGCCGCGGACCTTCACCACGTCGAACAGCCGGACCGGGCTCATCTCCACGGAGATGCCCGCCGTCCCCACCTGGATCGTCACCGGCTCGCTCTCCGTCGTCTGCCACACGGCGCGGAGGGTGACCGTGACCTCGGGGGTGATCGTCGCGGCGAACGCGCCGGCGGCGTCGGTGGTGTCGGTGGCGACCACGCCGTCGGTCTCGTCGAGGATCTGGACGCTGTGGCCCGCCGCGGCGGGGGTGAGGGCGCCGGTGAGCGCGACCTCGTCGCCTGGCGTCACGCTGGTGGCCGACGCCTCGAGCGTGATCGCCGCCGCCTCCTGCGCCGACGCGGCGTCCACCGACGCGACCGCCAGGGTCGCCACGACGGCCGCCAGGGCGACGGCTCGCCTCACCTGTCCCACACCACCCTCCCTCCGATCACGGTTCGGACGACGGGGTCGTGCCCCGGCCGATACGGCACGTGGCGGAACGCGTCGCCCTCGAGCACCAACAGGTCGGCGCGCCCGCCGGGCACCAGGGTACCGAGTTCGCCGGTTAGGCCGAGCACCCACGCGGGGTTGGCCGTGGCTGCGCAGAGGGCCTCGGCGGGCGTGAGCCCGTAGAGCGAGCAGCCGGTCGCGATCGCCTCCGGCATGGAGAGCACCGGCGACGTCCCGGGGTTGAAGTCCGTCGCGAGCGCGACCGTGGCTCCTGCCTCCAGGAGGGCACGCGCGTCGGGAGGTGACGACCGCAGCATGAGCGTCGAGGTCGGCAGAAGGACGGCAGCCGTCCGTCCCTGCCCGAGCGCCTCGACCCCGGGCGGGGAGACGTTGTTCAGGTGGTCGGCGCTGCGCGCTCCGAGGCTCGCGGCGGCCTCGGCGGCGCCCGACGGGCCGAGCTGGTCGGCATGGCAGCGCAGCGGCAGTCCGGCCTCGGCCGCCGCGACGGCGACCGCCTCGAGGTCCTCCAGCGAGAAGGCGATGTCCTCGACGTAGATGTCGATGGCATCGGCGAGCCCCTCGGCCGCCGCCGCCGGGATCAGCTCGTCGCAGACGGTGCGGACCCACGCCGAGCGCTCGAGCCCGTCCGGGACGGCGTGGCAGGGGAGGAGCGTCACCGTGCAGGTCTGCCCGGCCTCTGCGGCCAGGCGGCGAGCGAGGCGGGCCTGCCGCAGCTCCCCCTCGACGGACAGGCCGTAGCCGGTCTTGAGCTCGAGCGCCGTGGTGCCGTGCGCCGTCATCTCGGACAGGAGCGGGCGGCAGAAGTCGAGCACGTCCTCGTCGGACGCCTCGGCGAGCAGCCGTGCGCTCCGATGGATCCCCCCCTCGCCATGGAGGTCGCGGTAGCTCCGGCCGGTCAGGCGGGCCTCGAACTCGTCGGCGCGCCACCCGATGAACGGCAGGTGGGTATGGCAGTCGACGAACCCCGGCGAGATGGTGCATCCCTCGAACCACTGGGGCTGGACGTCGAGGTCGTCGGCTGGCCCGACGAAGGTGATCCGGCCGTCCTCCCACGCCACCGCGCCCTGCGGGATCTCGAGCACCTGCCCTGCGCGGCCGCCGCGGATCGGCGGCGGGCCGATCGGGGTGACGAGCGTGGTGGCGGCCAGGGCACCGCGTGCGGGCGAGGAGCTCACCCGCGTATCGAACGCGACCGCGGGCGGAGGCGCAAGCTCGTCCCCCGTAGACTGCTCGGCGTGAGCGCGGAGGGGGAGCTCGGCGTCCGGGACATCCTCCGCGTTCCCGAGGTCCGCACCTCGATGGTGGGCACGTTCATCATCATGGTCGGCTTCGGGATCCTCTCTCCGATCCTGCCGCTCTACGCGAGGTCGTTCGGCGTCGGGCTCGACTCGGTAGGCGTGCTGATCTCGTCGTTCTCGATCACCCGGCTCGCCGTGGACCCGTTCACGGGCATGATCATCGGACGGCTCGGGGAGCGGTGGGCCGTGGTGCTCGGGGCGGTGGTCGTCGGCGCCACCACGGCGCTCGCAGCCGTTGCACCCAGCTTCGAGCTGCTCGTCGTGTTCCGGGGCGCCGGAGGCGCGGGATCGGCGATCTTCTTCGCCGGCCTCCTCTCGTTCATGCTGCGCGCGATCCCAGGCGAGCGGATGGGACGCGTGATGAGCGTCTGGTACGCGTCGTTCAACCTCGGGATCATCGCGGGGGAGCCGCTCGGCGGGTTGTTCGCGGCGTGGCTCGGGCCCGCAAGCACCCTGTGGATCTACGCGGGGACGTGCTTCGTCTCGGCCGCGGTCTTCTCACGAACCCTGAGCCGGGCCCTCACCGCGCCGCGGCCGGAGCGCTCGGTCGGGTGGCGGCGCCTGCCGTGGCGGCGTCCGCTCGTCACGGTCCTGCTCGCGAACGGCGCGTACGCGTGGATGATCGCCGGGGTGTGGGCCACGCTGATCCCCCTCTTCGGGAACGAGGAGGTCGGCCTGACCGAGGTTGGGATCGGCGCCGGCCTGGCCGTGGCCTCGATCACGGAGTTCGCGGTCCTGTTCCCGGCCGGCAAGGCCACGGACCGGATCGGGCGCAAGGCGGTGCTGGCGCCCGGCTACGCCGCGATGGCGGTCGCCCTGGTCCTGTGGCCGCTCGCGACGACCCCGGCGCTGTTCTTCCTCGCGAACGGCGTGTTCGGCTTGATCAGCGGCTACGCGGGCGTGCCGCAGGCCGCGATGCTCGCGGATGTCACCGACGAGGAGGTGCGGACCACGGCGGTGGCCGCGTTCCGGTTCGTCGGCGACCTCGGCTTCGTGCTCGGCCCGCTCGTGGCCGGCGCGAGCGCGGACGCGCTCGGCTACGGGCCGGCGTTCGCCCTCACGGCGGTCCCGCTCCTGGTGGCGCTCGGGTTCGTGCTCTCGATCCCCGAGACCATGCCGATGCTTCCTCGGACGGGCGAGGCTCCCGGCTTCTAGACCGCCGCTCCTGCGAAGATGTGAGCGATGAACGTGTCCTCCGCGGTCACGCTGTCGGTTCCCCAGGAACGAGCCTGGGAGCTCCTCATGCGGTGGGAGGACCAGGCCCGCTGGATGAGGGACGCCGACTCGGTTCGGGTCCTGACGACCCAGCGAGAAGGGGTCGGAACGCGGATCGCCGTCAAGACCCGCGTCCTGAACGTGCCGCTG
>DAIUEM010000159.1:0-5629 GCA_036845105.1 Actinomycetota bacterium
CGCGGGGTCCGCGCCGCGTCCGCGGAGCAACGCTCCGCTCACGAAGGCGACGGCGAACGCCAGCGAGACCGCCGCCACGCGGACGCCCGGCGTCAGGTCGTTCCAGCTCTCGCCGAGCAGGACCGCCCCGGCGGCCGCGGCGAGCGCCGCACCGACGTACGCGAGCGCCTCGGTGATCATCGGGATCCGTCGGGGTTGAGCCTCGAGCGGTCGTTCCTCAAAGGCCTCGATCGCGTCGGCCTCAGCCGAGGTGATCAGTGAAGCGGCGACCCAGCGGTGGAGCTTCGCGTGGAGGGCCGGGTCGGACGGGCGGTGATCGAGATCGGCGTGCATGTCGACCCCCTTTCCCGAGTGCATCGTCCATCGACGGACGGACCCGCGCAAGGGGCATACTTCGCAGATGAGCACGCTCGTGGGTGTGCGACGGGAGGGCGCCGTCGCCGTGCTGACGCTGAACCGCCCCGAGAAGCTGAACGCGCTGTCGACGGCGATGGAGGAGGCGCTCCAGGTGGCGCTCGGCTCGGAGGAGGTGCGCTCGAGCCGCGCGGTGGTGATCGCCGGAGGCGGGCGTGCGTTCTCGGCGGGGGCCGACGTCCACGAGATGCGCGAGCAGACCCCCGCCTCGATCCTCACGTACTACCGCGGGGCCGGCGACGTGTACGAGCGTGTGGCGGCGTTGCCGATGCCGACGATCGCGGCGATCCACGGATACTGCCTCGGCGGCGGGCTCGAGCTCGCGCTCGCCTGCGATCTCCGGGTGGCCGACCCGACCGCGGTGTTCGGCCTGCCGGAGGTCGGGATCGGGATCGTGCCGTCGTCGGGCGGCACGTACCGGCTGGTGCGCACGGTGGGGGCCGCCAGGGCGAAGGAACTGTTGCTCTTCCGCGACCGATTCGGGGCGGACGAGGCGCTCGGCTTCGGGCTCGTGACCGTGGTCGTCCCCGAGGGCCAGGCGACGGCCCGCGCGATCGAGATGGGGAACGAGCTCGGGGCGCTCCCGCCGCTCGCGGTCGAGGTCGCGAAGCGTGCGGTGGACGCGGCGGCGGGGTCCTCGCGCGACGCGGGGCTGCTCATCGAGCGGCTGGCGTACGGGATGCTCGCGCAGACCGAGGACCACGCCGAGGCGACGGCGGCGTTCGAGGAGCGGCGCGACCCCCAGTCCTGAGGCGGTCGGGGGTCCGGATCACTCGGGGCGGGGCGGCGGGTAGCCGAGCCCCCAGGCGTCGTTCCCGCCGTCCACCACGATCGTCGTGCCCGTGATCGAAGCCGCGGCGGGCGTCGCGAGGAAGGCGATCAGCGCCGCGACCTCCTCCGGAGCTACGAGCCGCCCGAGCGGCGTCGTCCGCAGCGCCTCGTCCACGAACTCCTGCCCGTACGAGCGGAACGCCTCCGTGTCGATCGCGCCGGTCGAGACGCACACCGCGCGGATCCCGTAGCGGCTCCATTCGATCGCGAGGCCGCCCGCGAGGTTCTCGAGGGCCGCGCGTGCGGCCGACGAGTGCACCATGAACGGGACCCCGCGCCGAGGGCTGAAGCCGATGAACACGACGAGGCCACCCTCGCCGGGGATCATCGAGCGCGTCGCGACCGTCCGCGTCACGTCCCACACCGCGTCGACGTTCAGTCGGTGCACCGCCCGCCAGCCCTTCGGCGAGATGTTCTCCGGCGTCGCGACGAACTGGCCGCCGGCGTTGTTCACGAGCACGTCGACCCGGCCGAACCGCTCGAGCGCCGCGTCGACGAGCGCGCCAACCTGATCCGGCTCGCGCACGTCGGTCGGCACCGCCAGGCACGGGGAGCCGGCGTCCTCGAGCTCGGCGCGGACCTGCTCGAGCGGTTCGGGTCGCCGGCCCGCCACCACGACCGATGCCCCTGTTCGCGCGAGCTCGCGTGCGATCGCCCGCCCGAGCCCCGTCCCGCCGCCGGTGACGAGCGCGACGAGGCCCGCGTTCGCCTCGGGCGTGAGCACCGGCCGGGGTCCGTTCACGCCGCACATCATGCACCGGGAGCGCGGGTGGGGGTACGGTTCCCCCGGGGAGGACGGCCTTGGCCTCGAGCCGACTGGACCGGCTGGTCGCGCAGACGCCGTTGACGCGCGACCGCACGGTCGACTTCCTCCGCGCCGCGAGCATCTGCGCGGTGGTCTTCGGTCACTGGTTCATCGCGCTCATCTACTGGGAGCGCGGGGTCGTCGGTGTCCACAGCGCCGTCGGCGTGCAGGCCGGGCTGTGGCTCGGCACTTGGTTCTTCCAGGTGATGCCGGTTTTCTTCTTCGTCGGGGGGTTCTCGAACCTGGTGGCGCTCGACGCGTCCCACCGCAGGGGCGAGTCGACGTGGGCGTTCGTCCGGAGCAGGATCTGGCGCCTCCTGCGTCCGTCCCTCGTGTTCCTCGGCGTCTGGTTCGTCGTGCAGGTGGTGCTGCACCTCACGGGTACCGGCGCCCCGACGGGGTTCACGCTGTGGGGGGACACGACGCTGCTCCGGGGGATGTACCCGCCCGCGGCGACGCTGCCGTTCGGCCCGCTGTGGTTCCTCGCGGTCTACCTGGTCGTCGTGGCGATCGCGCCGGCCACGGTGTGGCTGCATCGACGGTTCGGCCTGTGGGTCCTGGCGTTCATGGTTGCGGTGACGGTCGTCGACGACGTTCTCGGGTTCGGGTTCGGGATCGCCGGCTTCCGGTACCTGAACATCGCGACGGTGCTGCTCCTGCCGCACCAGCTCGGGCACTTCTACGCCGACGGGTCGATGCTCCGGTGGCCCCGGAAGGTGTTCGGGGCGATGGTCGGCGTCGGGTTGGGCGGGCTCGTGCTGCTGACGAACCCGTGGGTGTTCGAGGCGTTCGGCGACGCGAGGTTCGACTGGTTCCCGACCATCGGCCACTACCCGAAGAGCCTGCTCGGCACGGACGTCGAGCCGATCTCGAACGCCTATCCACCGACGGTGTGCTTCATGCTCGCGGCGATCTGGGCCGTCGGCGCGGTGATGTTGCTCCGGCCGGCGCTCGCCAGGTGGCTCGAGAAGCCCGGGCCGTGGAAGACGACGATCTTCGTGAACAGCGTGATCATGACCATGTTCCTGTGGCACATGACGGCGTTCCTGCTCGCGATCCTCGTGCTGTGGCCGCTCGGGTTCGGCGACTACGCGGACGCGACGCTCGGATGGTGGCTCGAGCGCGTCCTGTGGATCGGCGTGCCCGGGTCGTTCCTCGCGGGGATCGTCGCTGTCTTCGGCCGCTTCGAGCGGCCGCGCAGCGGTCGCGGGGCTCCGGCGGGTGAGCGCTCCCTGGGCGGCTCCGTGTCGGAGGATCGGGGCACCGCCGGCTGACCGATGCTCGGTCTGGCGAGCGACGCGATCGCCGCGGGACCCTTCATCGACACGCGGCCGCCCTCGGCCGCCCTTCGCAGACGCATAGGTTCTGGCGGCCGGGTAGGACTAGGATGCGAGGCAACGACCATACGAGGGGGGATCGGCGATGCTGGCTGAGTTCGGTTTGGGCGAGCTGCTGTGGAGCATGCTCGTCTTCTTCTTCTGGTTCATGGCGATCTGGATCTTCATCGCGCTGTTCTCGGACATCTTCCGCCGCCGGGACCTCTCCGGCGTCGCGAAGGCGGGCTGGATCCTGTTGCTCTTCGTCCTGCCGTTCATCGGGGCGCTGGTCTACATGATCGTGCGACCGAAGATGACGGAGCAGGACAAGGAGGAGATCGAGCGCGCCACCGAGGCCCGACGCCGGATCGAGGGCTACTCGGCCGCGGAGGAGATCGAGAAGCTCTCGAGGCTCCGTGACGAGGGCAAGATCACCGCCGAGGAGTACGAGGACCTCAAGCGGAAGGCGATGATCCAGCTCTAGACACGCTTCGGCGTACGCTGGAGCGCATGTCCACGACGGCACCCGTCGAGGTCGAGCGCCCGGCGGGCGACGAGGTCGCCGAGCCCGACGTCCCGTGGATCGTGATCGTCTGGAACGACCCGATCAACCTGATGTCGTACGTGGTGTACGTCTTCCAGAAGCTCTTCGGTTACAGCCGCGAGAAGGCCACGAAGCTCATGCTCGACGTGCACCACAAGGGCAAGGCCGTGGTCTCGAACGGCGGGCGGGAGAAGTGCGAGTTCGACGTCTCGCGCCTGCATGCGCACGGCCTGTGGGCGACGATGCAGAAGGACCGCTGATGGCGTTCTCGCGCGTCAAGCGGACGCGCACGGGCGACTTCCAGGTCCGCCTCCCCGACGGCGAGCGGGTGCTGCTCCGGACCCTGCCCGAGCAGCTGCGCGACCTGCTCACGATGGGCGACCCGACGACGGACGAAGCGCTCCGGCGCCTGTTCCCCGCCCCGACGGCGGACGACGAGGCGATGAACGCCGAGTACGAGCGGCTGACGCGCGGCGACCTGCTCGAGGAGCGGCTCGCCGCGCTCGAGACGATGGAGCGCACGCTCGGGGCCGACCGGATCACGGAGGACGAGCTCGTCGCGTGGCTCTCGGCGATCAACGACCTCCGTCTGGTCCTGGGCGTGCGGCTGGACGTCACCGAAGACACGACGGTCGAGGACTACGCGTCGCTGCCGGACGACGATCCGACGGTCCAGATGTACACCGTCTACTCGTACCTGACGTTCCTCGAGGACCAGGTCGTCGGCGCGCTCGCCACCCGGACCGCCTAGCGCGTCGCGTATCTTCGACCGGCCATGAGCGTCATCGATCTCGTCGACGTGAGCTACGCCCTGCCCGGCGGCTGGACGCTGTTCGAGGGCGTGACCTTCCGCGTCCCCGAGGGCCACCACGCCGCCCTCGTCGGCGCGAACGGGATCGGCAAGACCACGCTGCTCCGACTGATCGCCGGGCTCGAGCCGCCGATGGCCGGCCAGATCAACGTCCCCGGCCGGGTCGGGCTGATGCGCCAGTTCATCGGCTCGGACACCCAGCCGACGACCGTGCGCGGCTTCCTGCTCGCGTACGCGGAGCCGGAGGTCGCTCGCGCCGGGGCGGCGCTCGCGCGCGCCGAGGCCGGTCTCGCGCGTGACTCCGACGAGCGTGCGCAGCTCGCGTATGCCCACGCGCTCGCGGCGTGGGAGGACGCCGGCGGCTACCGCGCCGAGGTCGTCTGGGATCGCTGCACCGACGCCGCGTTCGGGCAGGGCTACCCGGAGTGCGCCGACCGGCACGTCGAGACCCTGTCGGGTGGCGAGCGCAAGCGCCTGGCGCTCGAGGTGCTGTTCCGGAGCGCGTTCGACGTGCTGCTGCTCGACGAGCCCGACAACTTCCTCGACATCGACGGCAAGCGGTGGCTCGAGGACCGGATCCGCGCCTGCCCGAAGGCGATCCTGTTCGTGTCGCACGACCGCGCCGTCCTGGCCGCCACCGCCACGCGTGTCGTCACGCTCGAGGGCCGGGGCGCGTGGGTCCATCCGGCCGGCTTCGCCAGCTACGGACAGGCGCGCGAGCACCGGCTCGAGAAGCTCGAGGAGGAGCACCGGCGCTTCGCCGAGCGCCACAAGCATCTCGAGGAACACCTGAGGGAGATGAAGCGCAAGGCCGCCTACAACTCGGACTTCGCGTCGCTCGCCCGCTCGGCCGAGAAGAAGCTCGCGCGGTTCGAGGAGCGCGAGACACCGACCGAGCGCCCGAAGGA
>DAIUEM010000160.1:0-5618 GCA_036845105.1 Actinomycetota bacterium
TCGCGACCTCGGACGCGGGCGGCGGCAGCACCGCCGTCGGCGGGTCCGGCGAGGTGGCGGCCTCGAGCGACGCCACGGAGCTCGCGCCGACAGGCGAGGTCAACGACATGGGGCTGCCCGTGTACGAGACGCCGGGGTACGCGTCGGGGACCGCCCAGGCGGGCGGCGTCACGGTGCAGGGAGCCGACTGGGCCATGGGGCAGGTGCCGCTCGACATCGCGGTGCGCCCGTTCTGGACGCTCACGAACACGGGTCCGCGCGAGGTGCGGCTCGGCGAGCCCGAGGCGCAGGTGCGCGAGGGTTGCTGCCCGGGGCCCTTCGCGCTCGGCGCCACCTCGCTCGCGCCCGGCGAGTCCACGTGGCTCACGTTCGAGCTCGCGATGCACGAGGGCATGGACGGCTGGCACGACATGGGCGTGTACGTCCCGATCGAGGGCGCGGGAGCGCGAGAGCTCCTCGAGCTCAACGTGACCGGCGACTTCCGGAACTGAGGAGATGGCGATGGGTGCGTGGCAGGACTTCCGTCAGTGCCCGGGGTGCGGCTTCGACCTGGCGACGGGGGACGGAGAGCGCGGGTGCGCGTGGGGCGAGTGCCCCTACCTGCCCGAGGACCTGGACGTCTTCTGCCCGAACTGCCGGTTCAACCTCCTGACGATGGAGGGGAACTCGCAGTGCGGGCGGCCGGGCGTCTGCGAGCACGCCGCCGCGTCCCGCGCCAACGTCCCGAACCTCCGCGCGTGGCTCGACGTGAACGCGCCGGCGGTCCCGTAGGTCCTCAGACCATGTCGCGGGGGACGACGAGCTCGTCGTACTCGGCCTCGGTGAGATAGCCGAGCGACAGAGCCGCCTCCTTGAGGCTCGTGCCCTCGTGGTGCGCCTTCTTCGCGATCTCGGCCGCGCGGTCGTAGCCGATCCTCGGCGTGAGCGCGGTGACGAGCATGAGCGAGGACCGCACGAGCTCGTCGATCCGCTCCCGGTCGGGCTCGAGCCCCTCGACGCAGAACTCGCGGAACGTGCGGCACGCGTCCGCGAGCAGCCGCGCCGAGTGCAGCAGGTTCCGGATCATCACCGGCTTGAAAACGTTCAGCTCGAAGTTGCCCTGCGACCCGGCGACCTTGATCGCCGTGTCGTTGCCGAGCACCTGGCACGCGACCATGGTCATCGCCTCGGACTGGGTGGGGTTCACCTTCCCCGGCATGATCGACGAGCCCGGCTCGTTCTCCGGCAGGCGGAGCTCGCCGATGCCCGCGCGCGGGCCGGAGCCGAGCCACCGCAGGTCGTTCGCGATCTTCATGAGCGCGGCGGCGAGCGTCGCGAGCGCCCCGCTCGCGAACACCACCGCGTCGTGCGCGGCGAGCGCCGAGAACTTGTCGGGGGCGTCGACGAACGGCAGGCCGGTGAGCTCGGCGATCTTCGCGGCGCACCCGGCGCCGAAGCCCTCAGGCGCGTTCAGCCCGGTACCGACGGCGGTACCGCCGATCGCGAGCTCGTACAACCCGGGCAGGGTCTGCTCGATCCGTTCGACGCACGCGTCGAGCTGCGCGACGTACCCGCCGAACTCCTGGCCGAGCGTGAGCGGCACCGCGTCCTGCAGGTGCGTCCTGCCGATCTTCACGATGTCGGCGAACCCGTCCGATCGGCGCGCCAGCGCGTCGCGCAGCTCGCGCACCCTCGGCAGCAGGTCCCGGACGATCGTCGTGGCGCCAGCGATGTGCATCGCCGTCGGGAACGTGTCGTTCGACGACTGCGACATGTTCACGTGGTCGTTCGGATGCACCGGCGTCTTCGAGCCGAGGACGCCGCCCGCCGCCTCGATCGCGACGTTCGCGATGACCTCGTTCGCGTTCATGTTCGACTGCGTCCCCGAGCCCGTCTGCCACACGAACAGCGGGAAGTCGTCGTCGAGGTCGCCGGCGATCACGCGCTCGGCGGCCTCCACGATGAGCCGTCCGAGCTCGGGGTCGAGCCGCCCGCTCTCGACGTTCGCGAGCGCGGCGGCCTTCTTCAACACCCCCATCGCCCGCACGATCTCGACCGGCATGCGGTCGGCCTGCGGCCAGCCGATCGAGAAGTGGTGGATCGACCGCTGCGTCTGGGCACCCCAGTAGCGGTCGGCGGGCACGTCGATCGCGCCCATCGAGTCGGTCTCGGTCCGGTGTCCGTCGGTCATGGTCGCACCATCATCGCCCACCGGGACCGCCCTCGGCCACGCCGACCCCGGTGCGAGGGCGCACGCCGCGCCGGCTCCCTACACGGGCGCGGGCGCGACGTTGTGGTTGACCCGGAAGACGTTCTCGGGGTCGTACGTCCGCTTCAGCCGGGCCAGCCGCTGGAGGTTCGCGCCGTACGCCGCCTGCACCTGTGCGTCCTGCTCCTCGAGGAAGCCGGGGAAGTTCAGGTACGTGCCGCCCGTGGAGAACGGACGGAGTTCCTCGACGCATGCCCGTGCCCACGCGATGTTCGCGTCGTCGCGCTCGGCGTCCTCCCAGTTCGCCTCGACGCCGATGAGGATCGGGGCGCTGCGGTCGCCGTACGCGGTGGCGTCCGCGGCGACCGCGGCCATCGCGCCGCCCTGGAACCAGACGTCGATCGTCGACAGGCCCGAGGGCGCGGCGTCGGCGTTCGCCATCAAGGCGCGGATCGCGTCCTCGGAGAGCCCGGTCAACTCGATCGACTTCCAGTAGTACCGGAGCCCGACGGGGTAGTCCTCGTCGAGCACCTTCTGCGCTTCGACGTAGGGCATCGTGTCGCTGAGGTCCACGATCGGCTCGCGGAGCTCACGGATCGGCCGGAGCAGGCTCGCGCCCTCGGCGGGATCGCCGGGATGGACGCACGCGATGGCCACGAACGGCCGACCGTGAGCCTCGGCAGGGAACGCCTCGCCCTCCGGCACGCGGCCGAGGAACGCGACCGGCGAGACGTCGTCGGACGCCGACGCAACCAACCCGGCGACGCTCCGGAGGACCTGGGCCGCGCGCTCGGCCGGGTACAGGACGAAGCACAGGAACACGTCCGGTCCGACGGGGTGGGCGCGGAACGTGAAGGAGGTCACGACGCCGAAGTTGCCGCCGCCGCCGCGGAGCCCCCACAACAGGTCGGGGTTCTCGGTCTCGCTCGCGACGACGACCTCGCCCTCGGCGGTGACCACCTCCGCCGAGACCAGGTTGTCGCACGTGAGCCCGTGCCGGCGCCGGAGCCATCCCATCCCGCCCGAGAGCGTGAGGCCGGCCACGCCCGTCTCGGAGACGACCCCGAGCGGCACGGCGAGCCCGTGCGCCTGGGTCGCGGCGTCGAGGTCACCGAGCGTCGCGCCGCCGCCGACGACGGCCACCCGCCGGTCCGGGTCGACCTCGACGGTCCGCATCGACGACAGGTCGATCACGAGGCCACCGTCCGCCGAGCCCGTCCCCGCCACGTTGTGCCCCCCGCCACGGATCGCGATCGTCAGGTCGCGCTCGCGGCCGAACCGGATCGCCTCCGCGACGTCGCTCCGGCCGGCGCACCGGGCGATCGCGGCCGGCCGCGGATCGAAGACCCCGTTCCACAGCCGCCTCGCCCCGTCGTAGTCCGGGTCGCCGGGCACGATCAGCTGGCCCCGCAGGCGCTCGCTCAGGCCCGTCGGGTCGACATCGGCGCCCATCGGTCCCCCCTTCGTCGGTCGTCGACGAACAAGCAGGGTACCGGAGGGGCGCGCTTCGGCTCAGCCGGCCGGTCGGTCGTCGCGACGGCGTTCGTAGCGGACGCCGTGCCAGACGTCGTGACCGTAGCGGCGCTCGAAGCGCTCGACCAGCCGCAGGCCCACCTTCTCGGCCACGCGGGTCGACGGGGCGTTGTCGGCGTTCGCGTAGGCGCGGACGACGTCGGCGCCCAGCGTGTCGAACAGGTAGCCGACGAGCGCGCCGACCGCCTCGGTCGCGTACCCGCGTCCCTGGAACGTGGGATCGACCGTATAGCCGATCTTCACCACGCCGGGCTCGCCGGCGGCGCGGGCGAAACCGACGTCTCCGACCAGACGACCGCCGTCGCGCTCGAGCACCGACAGCTGCACCCATCCGCCGTCCTCCCCCGGCGCGCGAGCGGCCATCCGGGCGATCTCGGCGCGGATCCCCTCGGGGTCCGTCCGATCCCAGCCCTGGAACCGGTGCACCTCGGGATCGCGACGGTACGCGGAGATCGCCTCGGCGTCCTCGGGCGCCGAGCGGCGCAGCAGCAGGCGCTCGGTGACGAGCGGCTCGAACCCGGTGTCGACGCGCATCGCCGCCCAAGGGTACCCGGGCGAGGGGGGACGGGAAACGGTCGAGGAAGTGAGAAACCGCCGGGGCCCGAGGGCTCCAGCGGTCTCTCACCGTTGAAACTACCCGCGGGCACCGAGCCCGGTCAAACCGGATGGCCGTTCTTGTCACACTTGTTCAGGGGCCTGGCGCTCACCCGCCGTCCGGCGGTCACGGGGTCTCGTACTTGAACGAGATGTTCACCCGCGCGCGGTAGTGCGTGACCCGGCCGTCCTCGATCGTGACGTCGAGCCTCACGATCTCGCCCACCCGCAGATCCCGGAGCGAGCGGGCGGCGGTCTCGACCGCGTTCTTCGCGGCGTCCTCCCACGAGGTCGTGCTCGTCCCGATGACCTCGGTGACCCGGTAGATGCTGTCGGTCATGGCATCGTCCTCCTCTCGTCCACGACGATCGTCGCACGGTCCCGCCGTGCCGCGCCGAGCAGCCACCCGCCGAGCACCCCGAGCGCGGTCGCCGCGTACAGCGAGAGGTACCCGAGCTGCGCCCCCGCGTCGAGCGGCGCGATGTCCACGAGCGTGTCGGTGCGCTGGTCGATCAGGAGCGCCGGGACGAGCAGGGCGAGCGCGCCGACCACCGCTGCGGTGCCGAGGACGGCGGCCCGCCGGGCCCGCGCCCACGGCAAACCCACGCCGCGCGACAGGACCCCCGCCGCGCCCCCCGAGACGACGACGCTCGAGACGGCGAGCAGCGGTGCCATCGGCACCGGCCCGACCGGCCACCAGTACCAACGCGAGGACCCCGGCACCCACAGCGCCACCGGCACCGAGAGCCCGACGGCGAGCAGGACCGCGGCGCGGGCGCGGGCGGACGGCGCGCGGACGAGGCTCGAGACCGCGACGAGCGCGCCGAGGAGGAGCCAGGCGGCGAAGAACCCGTTCGCGACGCCTGAGCGCCGATCGCGCATCGCGACGAACCGGGACGCGCGTCCCGAGATCCGCACCTCGAACCCTGCGCTGCCCTCGCGTGCCCGCAGCCGCACGACCGAGGCCTCGTCGTCCTCGAGCGTGAAGCCGGGGCCGAACGAACACGGACCCTCCTCGCTCGGGCAATCCACGTCCTGCAGCGCCACGGCGTCGAGCGGCTCGAGCGCATGCCGCCACGGTTCCCCGCTCGGCGAGCGGACCTCGACCTCGAGCGGTCCGGCGCCGGCCCGGACGTGCAGCTCGTACCCCATGCCGGGCCGGACGGTGCCCTCGGTCGCGAGGATCTCCAGCACGCCGTCGCGCCGGCCCCACTCGACGGTCTCGCATGTCGGGCAGCGCGTCTGGATCCGCACGCCGACGGCCGAGCGCTCGACCCGGGTGATCCCGACCGGGCGCCCGCGA
>DAIUEM010000161.1:0-308 GCA_036845105.1 Actinomycetota bacterium
GAGAGCTCACGCTGGACGTGCCCTCGTACCCGCCGACCGGGATCACCCTGGGCGCGCCCGAGCGCCCTGAGATCCGGGCGCTCCGCGACGAGGTGCTCGCGGAGGTGGGGGGCGACGCGGCGTTCGTCGACGTGCGGTCGCCGGAGGAGTACCGGGGCGAGAAGCTCGCGCCCGACCACTTGCCGCAGGAGCAGTCGCAGGTCCCAGGGCACATCGCGGGCGCCGTGAACGTCCCCTGGCTGAGGGCCGCGAACGACGACGGGACGTTCAAGAGCGCCGCCGAGCTCCGTGCGCTCACCGGCTCGCCG
>DAIUEM010000161.1:318-5594 GCA_036845105.1 Actinomycetota bacterium
CGTGCGCTCTACGAGGCCGAGGGGATCACGCCGGACCGCCCGATCATCGCGTACTGCAGGATTGGCGAGCGGTCGAGCCACACGTGGTTCGCGCTCCAAGAGCTCCTCGGGTACCCGAACGTGAGGAACTACGACGGCTCGTGGACCGAGTACGGCTCGCTCGTCGGCGCGCCCGTCGAGGTGGGCTGACGGAACTGCGGCGCAGGGCCGCCCCCCTCGCCGCACGTGCAGGGGCCCGGGTGACCGGGCCCCTGCCGCGTCGCGGGGTACGCTGCTCGGCGTGGTGGACCGGACGGACGCCTTCGCGGAGCGTTTGCGCGGGCAGATGCTCTCGGCCCTCGAGCTCTACACCGTCGCGCTGGGCGAGAGGCTCGGCCTGTACCGAGCGCTCTCGGACGGCCGGGCGCGAACGGCGCCCGAGCTCGCGGGCGAGACGCGTCTGGCGGAGCGGTACCTGCGCGAGTGGCTCGAGCAGCAGGCGGTCGCCGACGTCCTCGAGGTGCACGACCCCGAGGCCCCGCCGTCGGAGCGCCGGTACCGCCTCCCCCGGGAGCACGCGACGGTCCTGCTCGACCCGACCACGCGCGGGTATTCGGCCGCGTCGGTGATCGGCGTCGCCTCGATGCCGCTCGAGCTCGCGGACGTCGCCGATGCCTACCGGACCGGGACGGGGCTCTCGTGGCATGAGATCGAGTACCCGCAGGACGTGTCCCGGGACGCGAATCGAGCCATGTTCGAGCACGACCTCGCCTCCTGGATCGCGGCCGTCCCTCGGTTGCACACCCGTCTGTCCGATCCCCACGATCCGGCGTCCGTCGCCGACGTCGGATGTGGTGCCGGCTGGTCGAGCCTCGCGCTTGCCGCCGCCTACCCCGGCATCCGGATCCACGGTGTGGACGCGAACGCCCAGACCATCGCCCTGGCCCGTCGGCATGCGCGCGAGGCGGGTGCGAGCGGCCGCGTCACGTTCTCGGCCGCCGATGCCGCGCATCTGGACGGCGGTCCCTACGACCTCGCGTGCTTCTTCGAGTGCCTCCACGACATGCCGAGACCGGTCGACGCCCTCCGCCGGGCGCGTGAGCTCCTCGCCCCGGGCGGGTGCGTCCTCGTGGGCGACGAGAAGACGGCCGAGGTCTTCACCGCCCCGGGCGACGAGCTCGAGCGCTCGCACTACGCCTGGAGCGTCCTGTCGTGCCTGCCGTACGGGATGTCGGGGGAGGACCCGGCCGGGACGGGGACCGTCATGCGTCCCTCGACGCTCCGCGGGTACGCCGCCGAGGCCGGACTCGGGCGGTTCCAGGTCCTGCCGATCGAGCACCGAGACTGGCGCTTCTATCTGCTCGAGCCGGAGGCCGGAATCCGACCCACCAGGTAGACTTTGAGGAGACCCCGGGGCTATCCTGGGATCCGGGCAACGTACCTCGACCGCGAAGGGATCCGACGTGGCCGTCAGCCAGGAAGAACACCTGAAGGAGCTCTCGAAGGGCTACCGCTTCGGCTGGAAGGACGCGGACCACTCCGTGTTCACCCCGAAGAAGGGGCTGTCGCCGGCCGTCGTCGAGGAGATCTCGGCGCTCAAGTCCGAGCCGGACTGGATGCGGAAGTACCGGCTGAAGGCGCTGAAGCACTTCGAGGGACGGCCGATGCCGTGGTGGGGCGCCGACCTGTCCGACATCGACTTCCAGGACATCTACTACTTCATCCGCTCGACCGAGAAGCAGGCGAAGAACTGGGAGGACCTGCCCGAGGACATCCGCGGCACGTGGGACAAGCTCGGGATCCCCGAGGCGGAGAAGAAGTACCTCGGCGGCGTGAGCGCGCAGTACGAGTCCGAGGTCGTCTACCACAAGATCCGCGAGGAGCTCGAGTCGATGGGCGTGCTGTTCGGTGACATGGACAGCGCACTCCGCGATCACCCGGACATCGTGAAGGAGTACTTCGGCACGATCATCCCGGCGAACGACAACAAGTTCGCCGCGCTGAACTCGGCCGTCTGGTCGGGCGGGTCGTTCATCTACGTGCCCCCGGGCGTGCACGTGGACATCCCGCTCCAGGCCTACTTCCGCATCAACGCCGAGAACATGGGCCAGTTCGAGCGGACGCTGATCATCGCGGACGAGGGCTCGTACGTGCACTACGTCGAGGGCTGCTCGGCGCCGATCTACACGACCGACTCCCTGCACTCGGCGGTCGTCGAGATCGTCGTGAAGAAGGGCGCCCGCGTGCGCTACACGACGATCCAGAACTGGTCGACGAACGTCTACAACCTGGTCACGAAGCGCGCCGCGGCCTACGAGGACGCGGTGATGGAGTGGGTCGACGGCAACATCGGGTCGAAGATCACGATGAAGTACCCGTCGATCTACCTGCTGGGCAAGGGCGCCCGCGGCGAGGTGCTGAGCGTCGCGTACGCCGGCAAGGGGATGCACACCGACGCCGGTGGCAAGGCGATCCACGTCGCGCCCCACACGACCAGCGTGATCACGTCGAAGTCGGTCTCGAAGGACGGCGGGCGCACCGGCTACCGCGGTCTCATCCGCGTCGAGCCCGACGCCCACCACGCCAAGAGCACCGTCCGATGCGACGCGCTGATCCTGGACGAGGAGTCGCGCTCGGACACCTACCCGTACATCGAGGTGGAGGAGGAGACGGCCGCGCTCGGCCACGAGGCCACGGTCAGCAAGGTCGGCGACGACCAGCTCTTCTACCTGATGAGCCGCGGCCTCTCCGAGGTCGAGGCCACCGCGATGATCGTGAACGGCTTCATCGAGCCCATCACCCGCGAGCTGCCGATGGAGTACGCGGTCGAGCTGAACCGCCTCATCGAGCTCCAGATGGAGGGCTCGGTCGGCTAGCTGCAGGATGGACGGCGACCGCAGGGGGCAGGCCGTCGGGTCTGCCCTCTTCCACGGAGTGAGACAGCGATGAGTCAGACGGGAACGAAGACCACGTTCGACGAGGAGGCGCTCGGCGCGCTTCCGGCCGCGCCCCCGTTCGTCGAGGCGCTCCGCAAGCAGGCGTTCACCGAGTACCTCGCGCTCCCGATCCCCTCGCAGGAGACGGAGGAGTGGCGGTACACGGACCTGTCCGACCTCGACCTGTCCTTCGCGCCATCCGCGGCGGGTGCGCGGGCCGAGAACCTCGACGGCGTCGACGAGCGGATCCTGGAGGCCGCGGGCCAGGTGGGGGAGCGCGCCGGGCTCCAGATCCAGCACAACTCGCAGATCGCCGTCACGCACCTCGCCCCCGAGCTCGCGGCGGAGGGCGTCCTCTTCACGGATCTCGACCGAGCGGCCGAGGAGCACCCAGACCTGGTCGAGCCGCACCTGCACGCGCTGGTGCCGACCGCGCGCACGAAGTTCACGGCGCTCCACGGCGGGTTCCGCTCCGGTGGCACGTTCGTCTACGTGCCGGACGGGGTCGTCGCGCGGTTGCCGCTGCAGACGCTCACCTGGCTCGACGCCGACGGTGCGGCCATCTTCCCGCACACGCTGATCGTCGTCGGCGAGGACGCCGAGGTGACCTTCATCGACCGATACGCCGGTCCGGATCTCGGGCGGGCGCTCTCGGACGCCGTGGTGGAGATCCACGCCGGCCCGGCCTCGCGGGTGCGCTACCTCTCGATCCAGGAGTGGGGCGAGGGCGTGACGCATCTCGGTGTTCAGCGCGCGCGCCTGTCGCGCGACGTGGACTTCCGCTCGGTCGCGGTCGGGTTCGGTGCCTCGGTCGCACGGGTGGAGACCGAGACGATCCTCGCCGAGCCGGGCGCCTTCAGCGAGATGCTCGGCGTGTTCTTCGGGGACGGCGCCCAGCACTTCGACCACCGGACGGAGCAGGACCACGAGGCGCCGAACTGCACGAGCGACCTCCTCTACAAGGGGGCGCTCCGCGACGAGAGCCGCGCCGTCTACAGCGGTTGGGTCCACGTTCGCCCGGGCGCGCAGAAGACCGACGCCATGCAGACGAGCCGCAACATCGTCCTGTCGGACCGTGCGAAGGCCGACGCGATCCCGAACCTGGAGATCGAGGCGAACGACGTGCGCTGCGGTCACGCCGCGAGCGTGGGCCCCGTGGAGGAGGAGACGCTGTTCTACCTCCAGAGCCGCGGCATCCCGCGCGCCGAGGCCGAGCGCCTGATCGTGTTCGGGTTCTTCCAGGAGGTGCTCGACCGCATCCCCCTCCTCGAGGTCCGCGAGGGCGTCTCGCACGCGATCGACCGGGAGCTATCCCGATGAGATCCGTCCGCGTGTGCTCGGTGGACGACGTGCCGGTCGGCGAGGCACTCCGCGTCGAGGTCGAGGGGCGCCCGATCGCCATCGTGAACCTCGGCGACGAGGGGTTCCGCGCGCTCGACGCGATCTGCTCGCACGCGCACTACTTCTTGGACGAGGGCGAGGTCGACGCGGAGGACGAGACGATCGAGTGCCCGAAGCACGGCTCCGTGTTCGACCTGAACACGGGAAAGCCGCGATCCTTGCCGGCGACGCTGCCGGTGGAGGCGTTCGCGGTCACGACGGAGGACCACGACATCCTGATCGAGGTGACGAACGGTGAGTGACGCAGCGACGCTGCAGATCCGGGGTCTCGAGGCCTCGGTCGAGGGCAAGCCGATCCTGAAGGGGATCGACCTGACGGTGAGGCAGGGCGAGACGCACGCCCTCATGGGTCCGAACGGCTCGGGGAAGTCGACGCTCGCGAACGTGGTCATGGGCCGCCCCGGCTACACGGTCACGGGGGGCGAGGTCCTGTTCAAGGGCGAGGACATCACGGGGCTCACGCCGGACGAGCGCGCTCGCCGCGGCCTGTTCCTGGCGATGCAGTACCCGGTGGAGGTGCCGGGTGTCTCGGTGGTGAACTTCCTGCGCACGGCGTACAAGAGCGTCAAGGGCGACGAGATCAGCGCGCTCGCCTTCCGTAAGCACATGAAGGAGAAGATGGTCGATCTGGGCGTCGAGGACGCCATGGTGAACCGCTACCTGAACCAGGGGTTCTCCGGCGGCGAGAAGAAGCGGAACGAGATCCTGCAGCTCGCGGTCCTCGAGCCCGAGATCGCGATCCTGGACGAGACCGACTCGGGGCTCGACATCGACTCGCTGAAGCAGGTGGCCACCGGCGTGGCCAAGCTCGTCGGCCCCAACCTCGGCGTCCTGCTCGTGACCCACTACCAGCGGATCTTGAACTACATCACCCCGGACCACGTCCACGTGATGATGCAAGGTCGTATCGTGAGGTCCGGCGGGGAAGAGCTCGCCCACGAGCTCGAGCAGAAGGGCTAC
>DAIUEM010000162.1:0-1742 GCA_036845105.1 Actinomycetota bacterium
CCTCGGCGCTGCTCGGGCAGGCCGACATCACGGTCGAGGACGTGCTCGCGTCCGAGACGCTCGCGTGGCCGGTGCAGCGCCTGGACGTGTCGCCGATCAGCGACGGCGCGGTCGCGCTCGTCGTCGCGGCCGAGGGCGTCGCCCAGCGCCTCACCGACCGCCCGGTGTGGATCCAGGGCGTCGGCTGGAACCTCGACACCGCGTACTGGACGAACCGCGACCTCGTGTTCCCCGAGTACGTGGCGAACGCGGCTCGGATGGCCTACGAGATGGCGGGCGTCACCGAGCCGCGGAAGCAGATCCACGTCGCCGAGCCCTACGACCCGTTCGACTACAAGGAGCTCCATCACCTCGAGGGCCTCCTGCTGTTCGAGCGCGGCAGGGCCCCCGAGGCTGCCCGCGACGGCGTCCTGGACCGCGACGGCGACCTGCCGAGCTGTCCGAGCGGTGGCCTGCTCGGCGTCGGCAACCCGATCGCGGCGGCCGGGCTGATGAAGCTCGCCGAGCTCTTCTGGCAGCTCCGCGGCGAGGCCGGCGCGCGGCAGGTGCCCGGGACCCCCGAGCGCGGGGTGGCGCAGGCGTGGGGCGACCTGATGCAGGTCGGCACGGTCGTGGTCATGGGTGTCGACGGCGCGGGGACCGGCGCGGCCGCGGCCGCCCCCGACGCGGCCGGCGCCGACGCGGCTGCTCCCGACGCGTCCACGCCGCCGGTCGCGCCGGTCGGGCGCTCGCTGTCGGAGACCGAGTTCCGCTCGGCCGTGGGAGCCGTCGAGCACGAGGTGGACGCGCGCTACGAGTGGGACGCGGGGATCGCGGTCGGGCGCTTCCTGGAGGGGTTGCGGCGGGGGCGGATCCTCGGGCGATCGTGCTCGGGGTGCGAGCGCGTGCTGGTGCCCCCGAGGATGTTCTGCGAGCGGTGCTTCCGGGCGACCGACGCGTGGGTCGAGGTCGGGTCGACCGGGACCGTTCAGACGTACTCGGTGTGTCACGTCGCGTGGGACATGCGGCCGCTCGAGACGCCCCAGATGCCGGCGGTGATCTCGATCGACGGGTCGGACGGCGGGTTCCTCCACCTCCTCGGCGAGGTCGACCCGAACGACGTGACGGTGGGGATGGCCGTCGAGGCGGTCTGGAAGCACGACGACGAGCGCGAGGGCTCGATCCTCGACATCGCGTACTTCCGGCCGAAGGGGAGAACCTGATGCTCGAGAAGACCTCGCGTCCGGCCGACGTCCGGCGGTGGCCGGGCTCGATCCCGGTCGGCCACCGGTACACGCCGGGCCGGGCCGGCGAGGTGTTCTTCGCGGCGCTCCGCGACGGCGGCGTGCTGCTCGGCTCGCGGTGCCCGAGCTGCGAGCTCGTGTACGTGCCGGCCAGGGCCTTCTGCGAGCGCTGCTTCTCGGAGCTCGCGCCCGATACCGAGGTTGGCCCGGGCGGCGAGCTCGTGTCCTTCACGGTCGCGTTCGCCGGCGTGGACGGGCGGCCGCTCGACGTGCCGGTCACGTACGGCCTGGTCCGTCTGGACGGCGCCGACACCGTGTTCCTGCACGTGCTCCTCGACGCCGGTGACGAGCCGCTCGAGATCGGCGAGCGCATCGAGGCGGTCCTCAGACCCGGGACCGAGCGCACGGGATCGATCCTCGACATCGAGGGCTTCCGCCCGGTCGAGCGCACCGCCTGAGGCCTCGGGCGCCGACGCGGCCGCCCGTATGCTGGCCCGGTGAGCCAGGCCGTGTGTGAGC
>DAIUEM010000162.1:1752-5532 GCA_036845105.1 Actinomycetota bacterium
GCGGCGCCCCCCTGCCCGAGGGCGCACGGTTCTGCCCCTCGTGCGGCTTCCCGGTCGGCGCCCCGCCGCCCGAGGAGCGGAAGGTCGTCACGGTCATGTTCGTCGACCTCGTCGGCTCGACGAAGCTGTCCTCGCGGATCGACCCCGAGCGCTACCGGGAGGTCCTCGCGGCCTACTACCGGACGGTGGGAGAGGAGCTCGAGTCGCTGCGCGGGCGCGCGGTGAACCTCGCCGGGGACGCCGTCGTCGGCGTGTTCGGCATCCCGCAGGCGCACGACGACGACGCCCTGCGGGCCGTGCGCGCGGGGCTCGCGCTCGTCGACCGCATCGGCCGCGTCGGCGAGACGCTCGGCCTGCCGTCGCCGCTCCGCCTCCGGGTGGGGATCAACACCGGGCCGGTCGCGATCGGCTCGGAGGCCTCGGAGCAGGGGCTGCTGTTCGGCGCCACGGTGAACCTCGCGGCGCGGGTCCAGCAGGCGGCCGAGCCGGGCGGGGTGCTCGTCGCCGAGACGAGCTGGCTCCTCACGTACGAGCACGTCGAGTACGGGGAGCCACTGCGGATCGAGGCCAAGGGGTTCGACGACGTGGCGACGGCGTGGCCGGCGCTGCGGCTCGCGCCCCGGACCTCGCGGCGGACGATCCCGCTCGTGAACCGCCGCCGCGAGCTCCGACTCCTGACCGACACGTTCGAGGGGGTGCGCGAGACGGCCCGCGGGCACCTCGTGACGCTGCTCGGCGAGCCCGGGATCGGCAAGAGCCGCGTCGCCGAGGAGTTCCTGGGCCGCCTGCCAGAGCCGACGACCGTCCTCCTCGGCCGCGCGAGCCCGTTCGGCGAGGACGTCACGTTCGCGCCGCTCGCGCAGATGCTGCTCGGGGTGATCGGCGAGGAGGCAGGCGCGTCGGACGAGAAGCTACGCGAGCGTCTCGACGAGTTGGTGGAGGAGTGCTGCCCGGCGGACGAGGTTCAGGCCGTGGCGGCCCGCCTGGGGATCGCGCTCGGGCTGGACGCCCGGAGCCGCGACGAGGGCCGGTACCGCGTGAGCGAGCTGCGCGCGGGGCTCCTGTCGCTCGTCGCCGGTCTGGCGCGGACGGGGCCGGTCGTGCTGGTCTTCGAGGACGTCCACCTGGCCGAGCCCTCGCTGCTCGACCTGATCGAGTCCTTCGTGCGCTCCGCCAGGGGGGTGCCGGTCCTCGTGCTCTGCGTCGCGCGATACGAGCTCCTGGACCAGCGGCCGGATTGGGGCGGGGGCCTCGGCGACTCGCTCAACCTGCACCTCGAGCCGCTGCCCCTCGACGACGCGACCGAGCTCGCCCTGGAGGCTGGTGAGGGGCTCGAGACCGATGCCGCGCGGAGGGTCGCGCAGCACGCCGGCGGCAACCCGTTCTTCATCGTCGAGACGACCGGCATGCTGATGCACGCCGGGCCGTCGGCCGGCGCCGGTCCGGTGCCGGGGGCGCTCCTGCCGCCCACCGTCCAGGCGGTCATCGCGGCGCGGATCGACCACCTGCCGTTCCCGGCCCGCGAGCTGGTGCGCAAGGCCTCGGTCTTCCCGCGGGCGACGTTCCACGTCACGGAGCTGTCGCTGATCGCCGACCCGGAGGAGCGCGTGCTCGGGCTCCTGCAGGACGAGGAGCTCCTCGTCCGCGACGAGAAGCGGAGCGGCGTGTGGCGGTTCCGCCACGGGCTCGTGCGCGACGTGGCCTACGAGAGCCTGCCCAAGCGCGAGCGCCAGCGGCTGCACCTGCGCGTCGCGACGAAGCTGGCCGAGGACGAACGGACGGCCGCCCGGTACCCGCGCTCGATCGGCTTCCACCTCGAGCAGGCCGCGCGGGCGGCGCTCGACCTGGACCCGCACGACCGCACGCTCGCGGATCGCGCGGTCGAGGCGCTCACGCACGCCGGGGACCTCGCGTTGTGGAGCTCGGAGGCCGGACCCGCCGCCGACCTGTACGAGCGGGCGCTCGCCCTCTCGGGCGCCGAGCGCGACTGGGGGCTCTCGCAGGCGATCCTGCTCGCGAACCTGGGCGAGGCCAGGTACTGGCTCGGCGACTTCGAGGCCGCGGCCGCCCCCCTCTCACGCGCCCTCGAGATCGGGGGGCTCGACGCGCGGGTGCGGGCGCATGCATCCCGGTTCCTCGGCGACATCGAGCTCTCGATCAACGGGGATCGGGACCGGGCCGGCGAGCTGTTCGACGCGGGGCTGTCGGCGGCGCGCGAGCTCGGCGACCCGTGGACGCTCGCGCGCACGCTGCTCGTCGCCGGGTGGGCGCCGTACTGGCGGGGTGACATCGACACCGCCCGGGCGATGTTCGAGGAGGCGCTCGCCGTCACGCGCGAGAACGAGGAGGGGGACACGTGGGCCGAGTCCAGGGCCTTCGCGATGCTCGCGGTGCTCGAGTCCGAGACCGGCGACGAGGAGCAGAGCCTCGTCCTGGCCGCCCAGGGGCTCGCGATCGCGGAGAGCGCGGGCGATCGCTTCTCGGTCGCCGTCGCGCACGAGAGCGTCGGCTCCGCGCTGCGGCGTCTCCTGCGACTCGACGAGGCCGCGCCGCACCTCGACGCCGCCGTCCAGGCGTTCCAGGAGATCGGGGCCCGCTGGGAGCTCGCGAGCGTCCTCACCTCCCGCGGCATCGCCCACCGGTACGCGGGGGAGCCCGAGGACGCGATCCGGGACCTGCGCGAGGCATACCGGCTCTGCCGCGAGCTCAAGGAGCGCAGCATCGTGACCTGGACCGCCCGGGCCTACGCGAAGGCGCTCGTCGCGACCGGAGACGTGACGGGTGCCCGGCAGGTCGTCGACGAGACCGCCGCGCTCGCCGGCACGGCCCCGGACACGGTCGACTGGCTCCTGGACGCCGAGACCTCCATCCTGCTCGCCGAGGACGAGGCCGACGTGGCGCTCGAGCGGGCGCTCGCCCTGCTGCGGGACGTGCGCGAGCGCGGCCACGAGAAGGACGTGGCCGCCCAGGTGTGGTGGGTGGCCAGGGTCTTCGGCGCCGAGGCCGTGGGCGGCGCCGAGGAGATGGGGTCGGCCCGGGCGCTCCTCGAGTCGCTCCACGCCGAGATGCTCCTGCGCGAGCCCGACCTCGCCCCGGGCGCGGTGGCGATCCACGAGGACGGCGGCGCGGGCGCCTGAGCACGGCGCACCGCCGAGCCCTCCTCCTTGCGGCCCGGAGGCTAGGCTGGGCCGGTGGACTTCGAGCTCACCCCCGAGCAGCGCGAGTTCCAGCGGGCGGTGCGCGACGTCGCCGAGGACGTCGTGGCGCCGGCCGCCGCCGGGTTCGACGAGCGCGAGGAGTTCCCGCTCGAGGTCGTGCGCACGCTGGGGGAGCTCGGGCTGTTCGGGCTGCCGTTCCCGGCCCGCTACGGGGGGCTCGACGGGGACCTGCTCACCTTCTGCGTGTGCCTGGAGGAGATCGCCCGGTACGACTCGTCCGTGGCGATCACGCTCGAGGCCGCCGTCGGGCTGGGCGCGAACGCGATCCACCGCTTCGGCACCGAGGAGCAGAAGGAGCGGTGGCTCGCGCCGATGGCCCGGGGGACGGCGCTCGGCGCGTTCGGGCTGACCGAGCCCGGCGGCGGGTCCGACGCCCGGGCGATCCGGACCACGGCCCGGCTCGAGGGCGGCGAGTGGGTGCTCGACGGCACGAAGGCCTTCATCACGAACGTCGGCACGCCGCTCACGAGCGTGTGCATCGTCGCGGCGCGCGACGAGGAGGCCGGCGACGTCTCGACGATCGTCCTGCCGGTGGACGCGCCGGGGTTCTCGGTCGGCCCGC
>DAIUEM010000163.1:0-5482 GCA_036845105.1 Actinomycetota bacterium
CGCCGAGAGCACCAGCGTGCCGAGCCGCACGCGCTCGGTGAGCGGCGCGAGCGCGGCGAGCGTCGTGAGCGGCTCGAGCGAGCCGCGCGGGCGGTCGTCGCCGCCGTAGCGCTCGAGCGAGGTGAAGAAGTGGTCGCTCATCCAAACCGAGTCGAAGCCCAGGCGCTCGGCGGTGGTCGCGACCTCAGCGACCCGCGCGAACGTGAGGGGCTCGGCGCCGGGGAGCGAGAAATCGTAGTGCGGCAGGGCCAGGCCGACGCGCATCGCCAGCGACCTACAGGTACCGCAGCACGTCCGCCGGGCCGGTGAGGTCTACGCCCGGGGGGATCTTGATCCCTCCGGGGAGCTTCAGCCGAGGATAGACGGAGATATCGTCCGACAGGAAGACGCCCGGGTAGACCGTCACCTCGTCCCCGAGCGCCACGCAGCCCTCGATCGTCGTCTGGTTGTACGGCTCGGAACGGATCTCCGTCATGGATCCGACGTAGGTCTCGGACAGACGCGCCGCCGCGCCCACGATCGCGCCGTCGCGGATCTGCGAGCGCTCGAGGATCGCGTCGCGGTAGATCTCGATGTCGTCGTCGAGGTTCGACTCGCGGATCTGGACGCCGGGGTGGATCTCGCAGAACCGGCCGATCCGCACGGCCGGCCCGATCTTCACGTGACCCTCGGCGATCTTCTCGGCGAGCGTCAGCCCGCTCGTCGAATCGCGCAGCGCGAGCGACTCGGGCGCGATCCACACGTGCTGCTCGGGGTCGAACGGCGGGCCGAGGAGCCGATCGACGGCCTCGAAGTCCCCGTGGAGCGCGTCGACCATCGTGTCGATGTAGTCCCGCAGGTTGCCCAGGTCCCCGATCCGACGCACGGGGTGCACCATCACCTTGTGCCCGTTGCCGACGAGCCACGGCAGCAGGTCCTTTCCGAAGTCCAGGCGCGTCCTGCGAAGCTCGTCGATCTCGGGGTGCGAGGCGAGGTCCCGGATCCGGGCCGTGTCGATCAGGTAGAAGCCGGCGTTCGTCATGAGCGGGAGCCGGCGGAAGTCCTCGTCGGTCTCGGCGCGGAAGTGCTGCCGGAGCTCGGCGAGGGTCGGCTTCTCGACGAACTCGGTGATGCGGCCGTCGTCGGCGACGAGCATGACGCCGTATTTCTCCGCCACCTCGTCGGGTTCGCGCATCATCGCGGCGATCGTGGCGACGGCCCCGCTCTCCAGGTGCGCCTCGAGCATCGGCGCGAGGTCGAAGTCGATCATCGAGTCGGTCGGGAACACGAGCGCGTGCTCGGTGATGTCCCAGTACTCGAGCATCCGGAGCGCCGAGTCCGCACTGCCCGTCGACAGCACGTCGTACTTCACCGGCGAGTACTTCACGTCGATGCCGAAGCTCTCGCCGTACCCGATCATGACCTTGATCTGGTAGCGGTTCTCCTTCCCGTGCGCGATGACGTAGTACCGCTCGATGCCCTCGCTCGACAGGATCTGGATCACCCAGCGGATCAGTCGGCGCCCGAGGAACGACATCGCCGCCTTCGACCGCAGGTAGCCTGGTGCCTTCAGCGTGAGGGGGCGCGCGCGGACGCCCTGGCCGCCCGCCAGACCGATCCCCACGATGTCGGATACGCCCGGCATGGTGGCTGCATGATATCGGGGTTGCCCGGAAGCGATCCCAGACCGAACGGACGGAAGGAGACGAGCCGATGGACCCGTGGAGCCGAGACCTGACCGGACGCCTGGAGGAGATCCAGATCGAGAGCGAGGCCTTGCGCGGCAATCCCCTCGGGGATCCGCACGTCCGGCCGCTTTGGGTCTACGTCCCGCCGGGCTACGACGACGACCCCGAGCGCCGGTACCCGGCGGTCTTCGCGATCCAGGGGTTCACCGGCCAGCTCGACATGTGGCGGAACCGGGAGGCGATGCGCCCCACGTACGTCGAGGCGCTCGACACGATGTTCGCCGCCGGCGACGCCCCGCCCTGCATCGTCGCCTTCGTCGACGCCTGGACATCCGTCGGCGGGAGCCAGTTCCTCGACTCGCCCGGCACGGGGAACTACCACACGTACCTGTGCGAGGAGGCGGTTCCCTTCGTCGACGCCCGCTACCGCACGCTCGCGCGGCGCGAGCACCGCGGCATCCAGGGCAAGTCGAGCGGCGGCTACGGCGCCCTGGTGACGCCGATGCTTCGCCCGGACCTGTTCGCCGGCGTCGCGTGCCACTGCGGCGACTCGCTGTTCGAGTCGTGCTACATGCCCGAGTTCCCGAAGGCCGTCCGCGCGCTGCGGGACGAGTACGACGGGTCGTACGAGCGCTTCTGGGAGGACGTGCGGACGCGGCCACTCGGGACGAAGGCCTCGGATCTGGATCTGTTCGAGTACTGGGGGTACGCGGCCTGCTACTCGGCCGACCCGGACGGGACGGTGCGCCTGCCCTTCGACCTGCGCGACGGCCGTCTGGTCGAGGACGTGTGGGGACGCTGGCTCGCCTGGGACCCGGTGCGGATGATCCCCGACCACGCCGAGACCTGGCGCTCGATGCGCGCCGTCTGGCTCGACGCCGGGAGGCGGGACGAGTGGTACCTGGACAACGGGATGGTGGCGGTCTCGCGCGAGCTCGAAGCGCTCGACGTGCCGCACACGCTCGAGCTGTTCGACGGCGGGCACATGTCGATCGGCTATCGCTACCCGAGGAGCCTGGCGTTCCTCGCGGAGGCCCTGTCCCGGCGGGCTTGAGGTACGGTGGCTGTGGGCCGATGCATCTGGGAGGCCCCGGAGTCTCGCAGGAGGAACGCACGATGAGCGACGAGCGCACACCGCAGCACGAGCCGGCCACGCTCCCACCGCCGCCCTCGGCCGCGGCGCCCCCGGCGCCGCCGATCACGGACTCGTGGTCGGCGCAGGCACCGCAGGGGAGGCGGCGTCCGGTCGGTCTGATCGTCGGCGTCGTGGTCGCGGTCCTCGCGCTCGTGGCCGGGTTCGTCGCGTTCACGTCCCTCGGCGGGGACGAGCAGCGGGCGAGCGCCCAGCCGTTGTCGCTCGCCTTCACGAAGGGCGAGAGCCGGACCTACGCGATCCACATGACGATGGACGGCCAGATCGAGGCGAGCGAGATGCTCGGCGGCTCGCAGTCGCTCCAGATGGAGATGACCGAGACGATGACCTGGAAGGTCGTCTCGGTCCACGAGGACGGCGTGGCGACGGTTCGCGTGACGATCGATGAGATGTCGGGGTCCGTGAACGGCATCGAGATGCCGGCCGAGACCGGCGAGGTGCCGGCGATCGAGATGCAGATCGCGCCGGACGGTCGGGTCCTGACGGCGGGCGGGCTGTCGTTCGCGGGGTTCGACCAGACCGGTGGGGCCGGCTTCCCCGGCATGGGCCAGATGACCCCGCTCCTGCCCGACGGGCCCGTCGAGCCGGGCGACACGTGGACCGAGGAGTTCTCGCAGGACATCCCGTTCGGGGAGGGCTCGATCGAGTACACGGCGACGAACACGTTCGAGCGCTACGAGGACGTGGACGGGGTGCAGGCGGCCGTCATCACGAGCGCCTACCAGGTCCCGATGGACTTCCGGATCGACTTCGGCAAGCTCCTCGAGACCATGGGCGGCGCCGAGGGCATCACCGGGGCCACCGACCTGGCCGGGGCGTCGATCGCCTACGGCGGCGAGGGATCGTTCGGGATGACCTCCTGGATCGATCTCGAGGCCAAGGAGATGCTGAAGATGTCGAGCTCGGGGTCCTTCGACATGACGATGGCGTTCCAGGGGGTCGCGGGTCTCGAGGACGCCCGGATGGGGTTCACGGGCGACTTCACGCAGGATCTGACGCTCGAGTGACGGCGGCGAGCCTCAGGGGCTCGGCGACGACGGCGTCTGGTCCACGACCCCCGACAGAACCACCGCGCCGCGAGCGTCGGTGACCTGCACCTCGGTGAAGCCGGAGAGGTCCCGGTCGTCGAACTGTCGGATCAGGTCGGCCACCCCGTCCGCGTCCAGCTCGCGGATCTTGCCCACGCGGAGGATATCCCCCGCCTCGTTCGCGAGCGTCACCCGGTAGGGCAAGGCCCCGACGTCCGCCAGGTCGAGCCCGTTCACCATCACGATCACGAAGTCGATCCGCGTCTCCGAGACGAGCTCGAGCGCGAACCCGCCGCCACTCCCGCCCTGCCGCGGCACGAGCTGCGTCAGGAACGTCTCCTGCGTCGGGATCTCCTGCTCGGGGACGAGCTGGGTGACCAGGTCGCGGAAGTCCGCGAGCGCCTCGGCCTGACGCTCCTCGGCCGCGGCGGCCCGATCCTCGAACCGCTCGGCGCGGCCGGCCATCACGGCCCCCCACCCGAGCGCGCCGATCGCGACGAGCGCGGCGATCGTCGCGGACGCCGCGGTCCGCAGCCGCCTCGTCGAGCCGGGCGCGCCGGCCGCATGGCGGATCCGCCCGACCACCCGGTCGGCGAGCCCCTTCGGGACGGCCGCCTGCGGGAGCGCGAAGCCGACGGTCGCGGCGGCCGAGCCGAGCTCGGCGGCCTCCTTGCGGCAGCCCGCGCACCAGCGCAGGTGGCGCTCGACCTCGGTGCGGTCGGGCTCGGCGAGGACGCCCACGGCGAACTCCGGCAGGTGCTCTCGGACCTCGAGGCACGTCACAGCGGACGCTCCTTGTCCTGGTTCGCCTTGCGGACCTTGATGAGCGCCGTGCGGAGCCGGGTCTTCACCGTGCCGAGCGGGATGCCGTCGGCCTCGGCGATCTCGCGCGCGGTGAGACCGCCGAAGTACGCACGCGCGAGGAGCCGCCGCTCGGCGTCCGAGAGGCAGGACAGGGCGCGCACGGCGGCGTCGCGCTCCATGAACGGCTCGTCCTCGTCGGCGCCGATGACCTCGGGCACCTCGTCGACGAGCACGAGGCGCGGCCGGGTGGCGCCGGTCTCGCGGCGCAGCCGGTCCACGGCGAGGTTGTGCGCGATCGTCATGAGCCACGTCGAGAGCCGACCTCGGCTCGGGTCGAATCGGGCCGCCTTGCGCCAGGCGGCGAGGAACACGTCCTGCGTGAGCTCCTCGGCGGCCTCCGGGCTGCCGAGGAGGCGGAGGCCGAGCGTGAAGATCGGTCGCGCGTAGCGAGCGTAGAGCGCACGAACCGCGTCCTCGTTCCCGGCAAGGAGCCCCTCCACCAGTTGCAGCTCCTCGCGAGCGAGGAGCGGGCCGTCGCCTCGTCCGGCCACTCGGTCTCTCCTTCCGGGTATACGCGGGACATCCGGCGCCGAGCTTGCGGTCCCGCCCGACCATCATCGCACCCGATCCGCGGAGGGAGCCAGCCCATCGCAGGACCGTTGCGGGGGTGGGATGATGGGCACGTGACCATCCTGCGTCGGCTGGTGCCGCTCGTGGCCATCGCGATGTCGGTCGCGCCGCTCCTCGCCGCCCCCGCCAGCGCGCAGGAGGAGACCCCGGTCGGGGCGATCGTCCAGATCCCGCTCGAGGGGGTCGTCGACCCGTTCGTC
>DAIUEM010000164.1:0-5441 GCA_036845105.1 Actinomycetota bacterium
GGGTCCCCTGCTTCGTCGCCCCGTACGTGCTGATGGAGTACGGGACGGGTGCGATCATGGCGGTGCCGGCGCACGACCAGCGCGACTTCGACTTCGCCCGTCAGCACGACGTCCCGGTCCGCGTGGTCATCCAGCCCGAGGGCGAGGCACCGCTCGACGGCGACGCGATGCCCGAGGCGTACGCGGGCGAGGGCGTGATGGTGAACTCGGGGCCGTTCGACGGCGAGCCCACGCCCGCGAGCATCTCGAGGGTCGCGACGTGGCTGGCCGAGCGGGGCGGAGGCGCCCCCGCCGTCACGTTCCGCCTCCGCGACTGGCTGATCAGCCGCCAGCGCTACTGGGGTGCACCGATCCCGATCGTCCACTGCCCGGACTGCGGCGAGGTCGCGGTGCCCGAGGACGAGCTGCCCGTGGAGCTGCCCGAGGACGTCGACTTCACGCCCGGCGGCGAGTCGCCCCTCGCGCGCCACCCGACGTGGAGGTCTACCACCTGCCCCGACTGCGGCGGCCCGGCCATCCGCGACACGGACACGATGGACACCTTCGTCGACTCGTCCTGGTACTTCTTCCGCTATTGCTCGCCGGGCCTCCAGGACGGCGCCTTCCGGCCGGAGGACGTCGAGCGCTGGATGCCGGTCACGCAGTACACGGGCGGCGTCGAGCATGCGATCCTGCACCTGCTGTACTCGCGGTTCTTCACGAAGGTGCTCTTCGACATGGGGCTCGTCTCGTTCACCGAGCCGTTCCCGAGGCTCATGAACCAGGGACAGGTGATCCACGGCGGGGCGGCGATGAGCAAGTCCAAGGGCAACATCGTCGAGCCGATGCCGATCGTCGAGCGCTGGGGCGCGGACACGATGCGCCTGCAGATGCTCTTCGCCGGACCGTTCGAGGACGACATCGACTGGAAGCTGATCGCCGGGGATCCGGACAAGCGGCCGGGCGTCAACAGCTGGGTCGGCCGGGTGTTCGCCGTGGTGGGCGACGCCGTCGGGCGCGAGGCGGACGAGCCCGAGACGCTCGTGCGCCTGACACACCGCACGGTGAAGCAGGTCACCGAGGACATGGACCGGTTCCGGTTCCACACGGCGATCTCGAAGCTCATGGTGCTGTCGAACGAGATGCGCTCGGCGCTGGACGCGGGGCACGGCGCCCGGGCCGCCGCCGAGGCGCTGGTGCTGATGCTCGCGCCGGTCGCGCCGTTCGCGGCCGAGGAGCTGTGGCGGGTCGACCTCGGTCACGCCGAGAGCGTGCACCGGTCGGCCTGGCCGTCCTTCGACCCCGAGCTCGCCCGCGAGGAGCGTGTCGTGCTCGTCGTGCAGGTGGACGGCAAGGTTCGCGACCGGATCGAGGTCGACGCCGACGCCGACGAGGCCGCGTGCCGCGAGGCCGCCCTCGCCTCGGAGAACGCCCGCCGCTCGATCGGCGATCGGGCGATCCGCACGGTGGTCGTCCGGCCGCCGAGGCTCGTGAACGTCGTCACCGAGGGCTGACCGCTCGACCCGCGCCGACCGGGCCGTTCGACTCCCGGCGGCCGACGGCGCGCGGTCGAACCTTGACCCGGTGGGTGCTCTGCGCCCCCGGACGAGGAGCGACGATGGACGACTGGTACGAGCCCTACAAGATCAAGGCGGTCGAGCGCATCCCGATCACGAGCCGGGAGCAACGGCGCGCCGCGCTCGACGAGGCCGGGTGGAACACGTTCCTGCTCCGCTCGGACCAGGTGACGATCGACCTGCTCACGGATTCGGGCACGAACGCGATGAGCGATCGGCAGTGGGCCGCCATCATGGTCGGCGACGAGGCCTACGCGGGCAGCGCGAACTTCTACCGGCTCGAGGAGACGATCCGCCGCCGGTACGGCTACCGGCACGTCATCCCGACGCACCAGGGCCGCGGGGCCGAGCACATCGTGTCCGAGATGCTGATCCGCGAGGGCGACACCGTCCCCGGCAACATGTACTTCACGACCACTCGCCTGCATCAGGAGCTCGCCGGCGGCACGTTCGTCGACGTGATCTGCGAGGAGGCCCACGACCCGCAGAGCCGTCGCCCGTTCAAGGGTGACGTGGACGTCGAGAAGCTCGAGAAGGTCATCGAGCAGGCCGACCACGTGCCGTACCTGTCGATCGCCGGCACGGTGAACATGGCCGGCGGGCAGCCGATATCGATGGCGAACCTGCGGGCCGTGCGCCAGGTCGCCGACGACCACGGCATCATGGTGATCCTGGACGCCACGCGCGCGGTCGAGAACGCGTACCTCGTGAAGGAGAACGAGCCCGGGTACGCGGACCGCACGGTCGCCGAGATCCTGCTCGAGATGTGCAGCCTCACCGACGGCTGCACGATGTCCGCGAAGAAGGACTCGCTCGTCAACATCGGCGGCTGGATCGCGCTGAACGACGCCGACCTCGCTGCGCAGGCGAGGAACCTGTGCGTCGTGTACGAGGGCCTCCACACGTACGGCGGGCTCGCGGGCCGCGACATGGAGGCGATCGCGGTCGGCATCGAGGAGTCGGTCGACGACGACCACATCCGAGCGAGGATCCTGCAGGTCCGCGAGCTGGGCGAGCGGCTCGAGGACGCCGGCGTCCCGATCGTCGAGCCGATCGGCGGGCATGCGATCTTCCTCGACGCCCGGCGCTTCTACCCGCACATCCCGCAGGAGTCGTTCCCGGCCCAGCGCCTGGCTGCCGAGATCTACCTCGACTCGGGCACGCGGACGATGGAGCGGGGGATCGTCTCGGCCGGGCGGGACCCCGAGACCGGGGAGCACCGGCATCCGGCGCTCGAGCTGGTCCGGATCACGATCCCCCGGCGCGTCTACACGTCCCGGCACCTGGCCGCCGTCGCGCGCTCGGTCGGCGCCGTCCACGAGCGCCGGGAGCGGACCCGCGGGCTCGAGATGATCTTCGAGCCCACCTACCTGCGGTTCTTCCAGGCACGGTTCCGGCCGCTCGAGGAGTCCTGACGCCGGCTCGCCGCTCCGAGGGCCCTGCGGGGGCCCCTCCCGGCGTCCCCGAGAGGCTCAACCGCCGGACCCCCAGGGTCGATACCTGTCCTGAGGCCGTCCGAGGGGTGGCCCGTCCACGTACGCCGGAGGAAGCGTGAGGGAGACCGAACGGGAACGCCGGCGCGCCGGCTCCCGAACGAACTTCGACGCGCTGCGAACCGAACGTTGGATCGCCGTCATCAGGCTGGCGGTGATCGGCATCGTCATGGCGATCTTCGCCGGCTCCGACATGGGCCGGCAGACGCCCCCCGCGCTGATCGCCGCGATCCTCGGTCTCGCCGTCCTGTACGGCGCGTGGAGCCTCGTCGCGTTCGCCAGCGCGACCGAGCCGTCGCTCGCGGTCCGTCTCCTCAGCCTGCTCGCGGACACGGCCCTGGTCACCGCCTGGGTGCTGGTCACCGACGGCGCGATGAGCGACTTCTGGGCCCTGTACCTGGTGGTGGTGATCTCCGCCGGGATGCGGTTCGACCTGGTGCAGACGACCGGGATCTCGGTCGCCCTCGTGCTGCTGTACGTCGCGGTCGCCGTGGGCGACGGCAGGCTGCCGCAGGAGCTCGTGCTGCACCGGACCTCGCTCATGGTCATCACCGGGTTCGCCGTCGGTGTGCTCTCGCAGCAGCGGCTCGTGCATCACCGGCAGGGTCAGGTCCTTCGCGCCGAGGCCGTGGAGCGCTCGCGCGAGCTCGACGACGAGCGGGCCGAGGTCGAGCGCCTGCGCCGCGTGGACGTCGCGAAGAGCGAGTTCGTCGCCGTCGCGGCGCACGAGTTCCGGACGCCGCTCGCCGCCGTCATCGGCGTGCTGTCCACGCTCCGCGAGCACGGGAGCGTCCTCACCCCCGAGGACCGGATCGAGCTGCTCGACGGCGCGACCTCCCAGGCGAACCGGCTCGCGCGTCTGGTCGACGACCTGCTCACGGTCTCGCGGATCGAGGACGGGATCCTCCGCCTGTCCCTCGAGACCACGCAGCCGAGGGACCTGCTCTCGGAGGCGGCACAGGTCTCGGGCATGGCCGGGCGCCTCGTGATCCGGATCGGCCGCGTGGGCACCGTGCGGTGCGACCCCGACGCGATCATCCGCGTGCTGACGAACCTCATGGACAACGCCCGCAAGTACGCGCCGCCGGACTCGAAGGTCCACATCGACGTCACGCTCGAGGGGGACCGCGTGCGGTTCAGCGTCGCCGACGAGGGTCCTGGGATCCCCGACGAAGACCGCGCCGAGATCTTCGAGCGCTTCCGCCGCCTCGAGGGCGGCAAGACGAAGCCCGGCGCCGGCCTCGGCCTGTACATCTGCCGAGGGCTCGTCGAGGCGCACGGCGGCACGATCCGCGCGGACCGCGCGCCCGGAGGTGGCGCCGAGATGTCGTTCACGATCCCTCGCGCCACGAAGAACGACGGGGCGATGGTGGACGGGTTCGAGGGTGACGGACACGTCGAAGGCGTCGTCACGAAGCTCGACGTGCCCCTGCCCGTCGAGGATCTTCCTCCCGCAGCTGTGAGATAGCGCACAGACCCTCCGCCGGCGGCCGGCTACCCTTGCCCGCGCTCCCCCCGACCCGGTGGAGGTCTCCGTGTCGGAAGGATCCCTTCGCGACCGGCTCGGGACGCTGTCGCGCGCCGAGCTCGTCGGCCTCGTCGTGGTGCTCGCCGCGCTGCTCGGCGGCGCGGGGCTCTGGTACGTCCGATCGCTGCCGAAACCCGTGCAGCTGCGGGCCGGGTCCGCGCCGGCGGTCGTTCCCGCGCCGGGTCCGGGCTCGCCTTCGCCTTCGCCGCAGGTCCTGCTCGTCGACGTGGCCGGATGGGTGCGCCGTCCCGGGGTGTACGGGTTCGCCGAGGGCTCGCGGATCGTCGACGCGATCGAGGCCGCAGGCGGCGCCCGCCCGGGCGCGGCGCTCGAGCTGCTGAACCTCGCCGCCCCGCTCGTGGACGGCACGCAGGTCCTCGTGGTGAAGGAGGGCGCCGCGCCGGCGGCACCCGTGTCCGACGCGCCGGTCGCGCCCGGAGCGCCGGGCGGGCTCGTGAACATCAACACCGCCGGCGCGGTCGAGCTCGAGGCGCTGCCGGGGATCGGCGAGGTCATCGCCCAGCGGATCGTCGACCACCGCACGGCGAACGGCCCGTTCGCCAGCGTGGACGAGCTGCTCGAGGTGAGCGGCATCGGCGAGGCGATCCTCGGGTCGATCCGCGAGCTCGTGACCGTGTGAGCGGGTGGCGGCTGCCGACGGCCGCGGCCGCCTTCGCCGGCGGGCTGCTCGCGGCGCCGACCGTCGGCGGCGTCGCGCCGGTCGCGATCTGGCTCGTCGGGGCGGCCGCGGTCGGCGCGGTCGCGGCGTGGTCGGCGCCCGGGCGCGGGTCGGACTTGCTCGAGGCATCGGGCCTCGTCGCGTCGGCGCACGGCTCCCTGGAGGCGCTCGCGCCGCCGGCGATC
>DAIUEM010000165.1:0-5372 GCA_036845105.1 Actinomycetota bacterium
TGCCATCGGTGCCGATCGCCCCGATGCCCGCCTTCTCGAGCGCCGGGTGCAGCAGGATGTCCCGGTGGAGCCCCTCGCTCATCCACTGCTTCAGGATCTTCTGGACCGTGGACTGGCACCCGACCACGTCGGCGCCGATGACGTTCCAGCTGTAGGGCTCGAGCAGTTGCGCGAGGTTCCTGGGGTCGAACAGCTTCCCGCGCCGGATCATCTTGCGCGTGTGCGCCGCCGCGTCGTCGGAGAGCCGCCTGTTCAGCGACAGGGCGTTGAGGTCGTGGTTCTCGCGAACGCGGTTGATGGCGCTCAGGACCTTGTTCCGAAGCCCGGCCTCCGCCGCCGGTGCGGCGGCGATCCCGGTCGACAGCATGCCGACGACGAGCGTGCCGGCGAGCGCCGCGTGACGGACCTTGCGGTTCCGGAGCACGTGATCCCTCCTCGGGGGTCGGAGACGGGGCGCATGCTACCGATTTCCCTCGCGGTCGCACCGGCGAGGCCGGACGGGTGATTGACAGGCCGGGCGCCGGCGCTTAGCCTACGTGACGTCGACGTAATTACGGAGATGTCATGGCCGACCAGGGTTTCCGTGTGCCCGACGTGGTTCGGATCGTCGGGATCAGCTATCGGCAGCTCGACTACTGGGCACGGACGGGCCTCGTGCGGCCCTCGGTGCGCGATGCCCACGGCTCCGGCACCCAGCGCCTGTACTCGTTCCAGGATCTCGCACTCCTCAAGCTGATCAAGCGGATGCTCGACTCCGGCGTCGGTCTCCAGCAGATCCGCAAGGCCTGGGGGACGCTCCGCGAGCTGAAGGAGCCCCCTCTCGGCACGACCTTGGTCTCGGACGGATCCCGGATCTACGCCGTGGACTCGCCGGATGAGGTCGTGGACCTGCTGGCTCAGGGCCAGGGGGTCTTCGCGATCGCCGTCGACAAGGTATGGACCGATCTGGAGGGGAGCCTCGCGAAGCAACCGAAGAAACGGGGTCGCAAGGTCGCGTCCGCCGGAGGCGCGTGAACGACGCCGCCACGGTCGCGACGCCGAGCTTGAAGAGCGACACCGTTCGGTTCGCCCACGCCAGCGAGCGCCAGTTCGCGCAGCTCTTGGACTTCTATCAGATCGCGTGGGAGTACGAACCCACGTCCTTCGACCTGGAGCATGACCGCGAGGGCAACGTCGTCCAGCGCTTCACGCCGGACTTCTACCTGCCGCAGTACGACCTCTACATCGAGATCACGACGCTCAACCAGAGGCTCGTCACGAAGAAGAACCGGAAGGTGCGGCGCCTGCGCGAGCTGTACCCGGGGGTCAACTGCAAGATCTTCTACCAGCGAGACTACCTTTCGCTGGTCGAGAAGTACGGTCTGGAAGACGTCTCCGGGTAGGGCCGGACGTCCCCGTCGACCTAGCCCCGCAAGGGGCTACACTCGTGCAGGCATGCGGTACGCGCCCCACACGGATGACGATGTCGGCGCGATGCTCGAGACGATCGGTCTCGCGTCGCTCGATGACCTGTTCAGCCAGATCCCCGCATCCGTCCGTCTGGACCGCCCCCTCGACCTTCCCGAGGGGGTCTCGGAGCCCGAGATCGTGCAGGACCTGGCGGACCTCGCGGCGCGGAACCGGAGCGTGGACGACCTCGTGTGCTTCGTGGGCGGCGGCGCCTACGACCACTACGTGCCGGCCGTCGTCTGGGCGCTGGCCGGCCGTTCCGAGTTCTACACGTCCTATACGCCGTACCAGCCCGAGCTTTCGCAGGGCGTGCTCCAGGCGCTGTTCGAGTACCAGTCGATGGTCTGCGAGCTCACGGCTCTCGACGTCTCGAACGCATCGCTCTACGACGGATCGACGGCCCTCGCCGAGGCCGCCAACCTCGCTCGGTCGACGCCGGGTCGTGGGCGCGTGCTCGTCTCGACCGGTGTCGACCCGCGGCACGTCGAGACGCTGCGGACCTACGGCAGGGGAGCGGGGTACGAGCCGGAGCCGTTCGACCTCGAGGACGGTAGCGGGGGGCGGCCGCAGGTGGACGCCGACGTCGCATGCGTCGTCGTGCAGCATCCGAACGTGTATGGGAACCTCGAGCCGGTCCGCGAGCTCTTCGGCGTGGCGCATGACGGGGGAGCGGCCACGGTCCAGCTCTTCGACCCGGTCTCGCTCGGAGTGCTCGCACCTCCCGGTGAGCTGGGCGCCGACATCGCGGTGGCCGAGGGGCAGTCGCTCGGGCAGCACCTGAACTTCGGCGGACCCTACCTGGGCGTGATCGCGACCCGGCTCGACTTCGTCCGCCGGCTGCCGGGGCGGATCGTGGGGGAGACGGTCGACGTGGACGGCAGGGTCGGGTACGTGCTCACGCTCCAGGCCCGCGAGCAGCACATCCGTCGCGAGAAGGCCACCTCGAACATCTGCACGAACCAGACCCTCATGGCGATCGCCGCGGCCGTGTACCTCGGATGGCTCGGCCCACAGGGCCTCGAAGAGCTCGGCCGACGGTGCGCGGCCAAGGCCGCCTACGCCGCCGAGCGCCTCACGCAGGTCCCGGGCGTCGAGCTCCGCTTCCCGGAGGCGCCATTCTTCAAGGAGTTTGCCCTGCGGCTGCCGAGGCCGGCCGTCGAGGTGCGCGACGCCCTGGTCGAGCGCGGGTTCCTGGCCGGCCTCCCGATGCCTCCGCCGGAGGACCGCACGCTGCTCGTGGCGGTGACCGAGCGTCGCACGCGCGCGCAGATCGACCGTCTCGCGGTCGCCCTCGGGGAGGTGCTGGCGTGAGCCAGGCCGTCGGCGCGCCGGTACGTCGACAGGGACCGCCCGGCCTCGGGACCCTGAAGGACCTCTCGCGGCCGGGCCGACGGGCGTGGAGCCTGCCGGCCCTCGACGTCCCGCCCACGGAGGTACCGGCCGAGCACGCTCGCGCGCGGCCCCCCGCGCTGCCCGAGGTCGCCGAGCGCGATCTCGTGACCCACTACACGCGGCTGTCGCAGCTGAACTACGGGGTGGATACGGGCGTGTACCCGCTCGGGTCGTGCTCGATGAAGTACAACCCGAAGGTCGCCGAAGCGGCGGCCGTGCTGCCCGGGTTCGCGCGCACGCACCCGCTCCAGCCGGGGGAGACCACGCAGGGTACCCTCGAGCTGCTGTGGCGCCTCGAGCGTGCGCTGTGCGAGATCACGGGGATGGCGCGGGCGACGCTGCAGCCCCCGGCGGGGGCGTGCGGCGAGCTCACCGGACTGCTCATCATGCGCCGTCACCACACGGAGCGTGGCGATCCGCGGACGAAGGTCGTGATCCCCGACGCGGCGCACGGCACGAACCCCGCGAGCGTGCGCATGGCCGGCTTCGAGGCGCTCCACGTCCCGAGCGACGCTCGGGGGATGGTCGACGTATCCGCGCTCGAGAAGCTCGTGGACGAGGACGTCGCCGGGCTCATGCTGACGAACCCGAACACGCTCGGCCTGTTCGAGGAGGACATCGAGGAGATCACGCGCGTCGTGCACGCAGTGGGCGGTCTCGTGTACTACGACGGCGCGAACCTGAACGCGATCTTGGGCCGGTGCCGGCCCGGCGACATGGGCTTCGACATCGTCCACATCAACACGCACAAGACGTTCGCGACGCCCCACGGTGGGGGAGGGCCGGGCGCGGGCCCGGTCGGCGTCACCGAGGAGCTCGTGCCCTACCTGCCGGTCCCGATCGTCGAGCGCGACGAGGCCACGGGGACCTTCCGGCTCGAGAGCGATCGCCCGCGCTCGATCGGCCGGATGCACGGCTTCCACGGGAACGTGGGGATCCTGGTACGCGCCTACGCGTACGTGTTCCTCCACGGCCGCGACGGCCTCACGGAGGTCGCGGAGCGAGCGGTCCTGAACGCGAACTATCTGGCCGAGCGCGTCAAGGGGGCGTTCCCCCTCGCGTATCCGGACGGGCGGCCGATGCACGAGTTCGTCTCGACCGCGGCGCCGCTCCGCGAGCGCACCGGGATCCGCGCGATGGACGTCGCGAAGCGCGTGATCGACCTCGGCTTCCACCCCTCGACCGTGTACTTCCCGCTCGTGGTCGAGGAGGCGATGATGGTCGAGCCCACCGAGACCGAGACGAAGGAGGCCCTCGACGCCCTCGCCGAGGCGCTGCTCCAGGCCTCGGACGAAGCCGGGCGAGACCCGGACCTCCTCCACGAGGCGCCCGTCACCACGCCCGTGCGCCGCCTGGACGAGGCCCGAGCGGCCCGCCACCTGAAGCTCCGCTGGTAGGCCTCCTCGACCGTCACGTGGAGCCCGCCGGAAGCCTTCCGTGGGCGCCCTCCGTGCTTCGCGTGCCTAGTCATTCCTGACCATCTCGGCCCTCAAGCCCGCCGGCACCCCGACCGATACGGAGGTGACAGGCAAGAAGGGTCGGTCCCGAAAGGGCGAACCGTCGGCGACGGCGGGGCGCAAAGCACCGGACCTCCGTCGGAGGCAGCCGGGCCGCCGAAGGACCCGAGCCTCGAGGCTCGAGTCCCAACCGGGACCCCGGAGTCGGGAGGCTCGAGATGGTTCTTCCCCGAAGCGGCCGCAGGACGCTGGGAGCGGGGATCGCGCTGCTCACGGCCGGTCTCCTCGTGGTGGGCACCGTCCCGGACCGCGCGGACGCCCAGGAGCGGACCGGTCGTCGGGTCCAGATGGTGAACCTCACGAACGACGATCGGCAGGACCACGACCGGCGGGCGCTGCGGTTCCAGACGCGGGTCTCGCGGTACGCGAAGCAGCACAGCGTCGAGATGGCTCGGAAGGGCTACATCTACCACTCGACGGAGTCGCAGCTGCGGAGCGCCCTCGGGAACGTGAACTGGTCGATCGGTGGCGAGAACGTCGGGGTCGGCGGTTCGCTCGAGAGCCTGCAGCAGGCCTTCATGTCGAGCAAGCTCCACCGCCAGAACATCCTGCGCAAGTCGTTCGATCACATGGCCGTTGGGATCGTCCGTGAAGACGGCGCCCTCTGGATCACCGTGATCTTCTACGGGTAGGTCGCGCGCGACGCAGGACCTCGCCCGCAACGCGAGAGGCCCCGGGTCTTCCGACCCGGGGCCTCGTCGGTTCGCCCTCTCCCGATGAAGCGTTACTCCGTCGAGGTCTGACGACCGCGCCTGCGGCCGACCCACAGCAGGGCCGAGCCCGCCGTCACGAAGACCAGCAGGAGCGCCCCGAGCGGGAGGACCGACGACGAACCGGTGAAGGCGATCGGACCCGGAGGCGGAGTCTTGGTGATGGTCTGCCCCAAGATCACGTCGACCGTCTCGGTGTCATCGTCCTTGACCGTCTCGCCCAGCGGGTCTTCACCCTCGGCCACCACGACGTTCGTGACCTTGATGGTGCCGTCGTCCGGGAGCGTGTATCCCTTGCTGCACT
>DAIUEM010000166.1:0-5345 GCA_036845105.1 Actinomycetota bacterium
ACTGATCGGCCCACGCGGGCGAGGCGGGGTGACCCGACCGCCCGAGGGTGTTCGTCGCCGTCGATCCGTCGGGGCCGGAGAGGTCGTGGACCTGGCGGCAGGAGGCGATCACGACCGCGTCGTACCGCAGCTCGGGCTCGAACGCGCCCTGATCGAGCGTGTCGTCGTCGCCTCCCTTGCCCACGACCCCGGCGGTGAACAGCTCGCCGAGCCCCGGGAACGCGGCGAGCTGGCCGGCGAAGACGACGCGGTGCAGGTCCCCCCAGCGCCAGTCCGAAGGATCGGGGCCGAGGCGCTCCTCGAGCTCGTCGAGGGCGGCGTCGAGCGCCAGGCGCAAGACGTCGTCCCTGGCCCGGATCCCGTCCGCTCCGAACCAGCGGGCGGTCGGGCGCTCGAGCAGGTGGGGGAGGACGAGCGACCGCCACGTGCCGGTGGAGCTCGCGCGCCCGTACGCGTGCGTGAACAGGGCGTCGCCCAGGACGGGACGCAGGACGAGCTCCGCGACCTGGTGGCACCACGCCTCGTAGACGCACGCCGCGGCGGAGTCCGCGGCGAGGTCCCCGTCCCAGTCCTCGAGCAGGGCGATCGCCGCCCGCTGCCGCTCGTCGGCCGGCGGCACGGCGGCGAGCGCCGGCGAGAGCGCTCGCGCCGGGATCGAGACCGTGTCGGCCTGCATCGCCGCGAAGGTCTCGGGCGTGTGGCGGCGCTCGGCGTCGAGGAGCTCGGCGATCCGCCGGATCCGCGAGGGAGGCGTCCAGTCGTGGCCGATCAGGTGCGGGTAGTCCTCGGCGTGGATCCGGTTGTTCGCGGTCGCGAGGAAGCCCTCGGCGGGGTCGAGGTCCCAGGGCAGGTCGTCGGGGTCGATCCAGCCGTCCCACTCGTGCTCGGCGGTCCAGCCGGGGACGGGCACGGTTCCGTCGCCCGCCCGGCGGACGGGGAACCGGCCGGTGCACTGGTAGCCGATGTGCCCGTCGACGTCGGCGTACACGACGTTCTGGCCCGGCGAGCCCCAGTCGCGGAGCGCCGCCCGGAACGACGCGAAATCGGTCGCCGCCGCCATCCGCACGAGCACCGAGGGCGGGATCGCGTACGTGTGACCCGTCCACCGCAGCGCGTACGTCTCCGAGATTCCGCCCTCGACGACCTCGGGCCGGGCGACGCCGACGACGTACGAGTCGAGGATCGGGCCGTGACGGGTCTCGCGGACCTGCAGCACGACCGGCTCGTCCCGGCCACGGACCTCGATCTCCTCCCGATGGACGGTGAGTGGCTCCCAGGCGTCCTCGAAGCGCGCGGCGGTCGCGTCCGCGTTCAGGCGCTCGAGGTACAGGTCCTGCGTGTCGCCGCCGACGTTCGTGAGCCCCCACGCGTGGTGCGGCGTCCGGCCGATCACCACGCCCGGCGCGAAGGGAAGGCACACGCCCGAGGCCTCGTACCCGGGGCCCGAGAGGTGGCACTCGAACCAGATCGAAGGGGTGAGCACGGCCAGGTGCGGATCGTTCGCGAGGAGCGGGGCGCCCGTCGCGCTCCGCGAGCCGGCGACCACCCACTCGTTCGAGCCTCGTCCGGGCGGTCTGGGCGTCGCTCGCTCGAGCAGCTCGAGAGCCGAGGGCCCGCTCCGCCGCCCGGCGACGGGGAAGGTCACGTCTTGGGGGAGGTCGGGGAACACATCGCGCACGCCCTCCGGGCCGAGGCGCTCGGCGATCTCGGCGCGCAGGAGCTCCTCGTCCCAGTTCCCGCTGAGGTTCCACGAGAGCCACGCGACGGCCGCCGCCCACGAGGCGTCGTCCTCGGGCAGCGAGGGCGCGAGGCCGATCACCGCGTGCTCGACCGGCGGTGCGGGCATCGCGTCGAGCCACGCGAGCGCGCCCCCCCGGTAGGCGGCGACCATCCGGCGGGATCGCTCGTCCCAGCCGGCGGCGATCGCCGCGCCCGCCCGGTTCCAGCCCACGGTGCGCGCGAACCGGTCCGACGGCAGGCCGAGGTCGCCGAGCATCCCTGCCAGCCGTCCGTTCGCGAGGCGCAGGAGCAGGTCCAGCTGGAACAGCCGCTCGGATGCCACGAGGAACCCCTGCGCGCGGAACAGGTCGTCGAGGGAGGAGGCGTACACGTGCGGGACGCCCCACCGGTCGTGGAGCACCTCGACCGGCGCGCCGAGACCGGGGACCCGGAGCTCGCCCCCGATGGGGGGAACCGCTGCCTCGGCGGCGGCGCGCACCTCGTCGAGCGGGTCGACCATCGTGCGGGGAGCCTACCCTGGCGCTCGGCCGGTCGCGGCGGCCCGCCCGGAGTGGAATGATGCCCGCATGACCGATCATCGACCGTGGTTCAAGACCTATCCGCCCGACATGCCGCGGACGCTCGAGCCGTATCCGGACCTGTCCGTCTTCGGCATGCTCGAGCAGGCGGCCCGGCGTCACCCGGACGCGACCGCGGTCGCCTGGTTCGGCAAGCACCTCCGCTATCGCGACCTGCTCCGAGAGGTCGAGCGGTGCTCGGCGGTGCTCGTGGATATGGGCGTCCGCAAGGGCGACCGGGTGGCCCTCGCGATGCCGAACTGCCCGCCGTACGTGATCCTGTACTTCGCGATCGCTCGCGTCGGCGGGGTCATCGTCGGTCACAACTTCCTGTACACGCGGCGGGAGATGGAGCACCAGCTGCGCGACTGCGGCGCGAAGGTCGTGTTCGTCTCGGACCTGTACTACACGAGCTTCGCGGACGTGTTCGCCTCGGTCGGGGTCGAGCACGTCGTGGTCACGCGGCTGAACGACTACATGCCGTTCGTGAAGAAGATGCTCGCGCCGTCGCTGCGGTTCAAGAAGCAGCAGCGGGAGGCGGGCCGGCCGTGGCCGCCGGTCCCGGCCGACGCGAACGTGGGATGGTTCCACCGGCTGATGCGCTCGGCGGGGCCGGCGCCGGTGGCGGCGCAGGTCGACACGGCGAACGATCCTGCCGGGTTCATCTACACGGGCGGGACGACGGGGCTGTCCAAGGGCGCGATGCTCTCGCATCGCAACATCGTCGCGAACACGACGCAGGGCATCGGGTTCCTGGGTCTGGACGAGACGAAGGAGTCGATCCTGTGCGCCCTGCCGCTGTTCCACTCGTTCGGGATGCTCGCGATGAACGTGGGCATCGGGAGCGCGGGCAAGGTGATCCTGGTGCCGAACCCGCGCGACATGCACATGGTCCTCGAGGCGGTGGCCAAGGAGAAGGCGACGTTCTTCCCCGGCGTTCCCCGGTTCTTCATCGGGCTCAACGAATCGCCCCTCACGAAGAAGTACGACCTGCGTTCGGTCAAGGCGTGCGTGTCGGGCGGAGCCCCGCTCCCGGTTGCCGTGGCCCAGCGGTTCGCCGAGATCACCGGCGGTGCCGTGCTCGTCGAGGGCTACGGCCTCACCGAGACGTCGCCGGTCACGCACGCGAACCCGCTCCAGGGGGAGCGGCGGCCCGGGGCGATCGGACTGCCGCTCCCCGACACCGACTGCAAGATCGTGGACCTCGACGACCCGGACCGAGAGGTCGCGTCGGGCGAGCGCGGAGAGCTCTGCATCCGCGGTCCCCAGGTGATGCTCGGCTACTGGAACCGGCCCGAGGAGACCGCGCTGACGATCCGCAACGGCTGGCTCCACACGGGCGACGTCGCGGTGATGGACCCCGACGGGTACTTCCGGATCGTGGACCGGCTCAAGGAGATGATCATCGTCTCCGGGTTCAACGTGTACCCGACCGAGGTGGAGGAGGTCCTGTTCCACCACCCGAAGGTCGCGAAATGCGCGGTGATCGGCGTCCCGGACGAGCGCACCGGGGAGGCCGTGAAGGCGTTCATCGTGCTGAAGGAGGGCGTGAGCGCCACGGCCGCGGAGATCATGGCGTGGTGCAAGGACCCGGCGAACGGCCTGTCGGGGTACCGGGTCCCGAAGCTGATCGAGTTCCGCGACGCGCTGCCCGAGACGCTCGTCGGCAAGGTGCTGCGCCGGATCCTCGTCGAGGAGGAGCGACAGAGGACGGGAGCCGGGTCACCGACGACGTGAGCCCGCTGCCGGTCGACCTCGGCGACGGAGCGCTCCTGCGGCGTCTCGTGCCGGACGACGTCGAGGAGATGTGGATGACGGTGCAGCGCGAGCTCGACCGCCTGGCGATCTGGATGCCGTGGGCGTCGCTGAACGCCACCATCGAGGGACAACGGTCGTGGCTCGAGTCCGTGTCGTCGGCCGAGGACTCGCTCGAGGGGTGCGGGCTGTTCGTCGACGGCCGGTTCGTCGGGGGTGTGGGCCTGATGCCGGGCAAGTACGGCATCGCCGCCGAGATCGGGTACTGGATCGACTCGGAGCACGAGGGGCGCGGTCTGGTGACGCGCGCGGTCGAGGCGCTCATCGGGATCGGGTTCGACGAGCTCGGGGTGCACCGCATCGTGATCCGGTGCGGCGTGGACAACGACCGCAGTTGCGCCATCCCCGAGCGCCTCGGCTTCACGCGCGAGGGGGTCGAGCGCGGTGGGGGACTCGGGAGCGCGGGGTACTACGACCACTACGTGTACTCGCTGCTCCGCGACGAGTGGCCTCGGTGACGCGGATCCGCGCGGTCCTGTTCGACCTCTTCGGCACGCTCGTGCCCGAGTTCCCCCTCGCCGTTTGGGACGGGATGCTGGACGGCATGGCGTCGGCGCTGGGCGCCGACCGCGCCGCGTTCCGGCACACCTGGGCGGACACGGTGGTCGAGCGGCAGACCGGCGGGTTCCCCGACGTCGGGTCGAACCTCCGCGAGATCGCCCGGCGGATGGGCCTCGACCCGCAGGAGGCGGCGGTGGGGCGAGCGATCGGGATCCGCGAGGAGGCGTACAGGACGTGGTTCCGGCCGCAGCCGGGCGCCGTCGAGATCCTGCGGTGGCTGAGGGGCCACGCGCACGGGACGGCCGTCGTGAGCATGTGCGCGCCGGACGTGCCCGCGCTCTGGGCCGCCTCGCCGCTCGGCGGTCTCGTCGACGTCCTGGTGTTCTCGTGCGACGTTGGGCTGCGGAAGCCCGACCCTGCGATCTACCTCACGGCGGCCGAGGGTCTCGGGGTGACACCGGCCGAGTGCCTGTACGTCGGCGACGGCTCGTACCGTGAGCTCTCGGGCGCCGCGGCGGTCGGCATGACCCCCGTGCGGATCGCCGACCCGGACGAGGGGACGGAGATGCTCCGTCCCGACGTCGACGACTGGCGCGGTCCCGAGATCCGCGCCCTCCTCGAGATCCGCGCCCTCCTGGAGGCGGGCGAGGGGTGACTCAGACGAGCGCGAGCACGCGCTCGCGCTCCTCGTCGGTGAGCCCTCGGAGCGGCGGACGGACGTCGGCCCGGATC
>DAIUEM010000167.1:0-5243 GCA_036845105.1 Actinomycetota bacterium
CCGCCGCCGAGCGCGACGCCCTCGGGGTCGCGCGACCCGAACGGCCGGGTCTTGAACGACCGGACCTTGTCGTCCTTCGTTCCCCACTTGTGGTCCTTACCCTTGCGGACGAAGAAGATCCGGTCCTTGTCGTCGTCGGAGACGATCAGCTGCTTCTTCGTCACCTCCAGGCCGGCCGGCTCGCTCGAGAACCTCGTGGTCTTGAACGTGCTCAGGACGTCGCCCCCGGCGTTGAATTTCCAGACGTTCCTGCCCTCGAACCACGGCGTCTCGTCGACCTCGCCGTCGGACATCAGGAGCTTCCCATCCGGCATGGCTGCCATCCCGGAGGGGTCGGGACTGGGGGGCGAGAACGAGGACGCGTCGATGACCTGGATCAGCGTGGCCGGCGTGGGGATGCCGCCCGAGGCCGTCGGGGCGCCAACGGCGACGACCCACGTCGTGGCTGCCGTCAGGGCGAGGAGCGCGCGGGCGTTGCGGGCACGCATTGACCCCGAGTGTACACAGCAACCCCGATTAGCGCTGCCGATACGATGGCGCCCGGCTGAGCGGGAGAGGTCGCGGATGCGGCGGACCGAGCGGGGCACGACGATCGGTAGCGATCGGCGCTCGCGCCTTGCTCCGCACGCCTGGGTGGACCTCTTCGGCCTCACCCTGCTCGTCCTCCTGTGCCTCGTGACCGCCGCCTCGTCCCGCGGCGACCGCAGCCGGGTCCTCCTGCTGCTGTTCGCGATCGCGGCGGCGATCGCGGTCGGTCGAATCGTCGGATCGCTGCATCGCGCGGTGGTCCCCGCGGTCGTCGTCGTGGTCGCCCTCGCCGTCGCGATCGGGGCCGCGTCCTCGGACGGGCACGGTCGGCTCACCGGGTACGACGCCGCCGTCGTGACGCTCGCCGTGATCGGCGTGATCGCGGCGGCGATGCTCGTCGTGGGCTCGATCCGCCCCCGGTGGTCCTCCGCGGTCGCGCCGGCCTGGCCACGTCCCGCGATCGGCGCGATCGCGCTCGTGTTCGTCGCGGTGCTGGCGACCACGATCGCGCTGGGCGCGACCTACCGGGATGAGCCCGAGGCGGTCCGCGTGGTGCCCGCGGAACGGGTCGCGCTCTGGCACGCAGCGCTCGAGATCCTGTCCGAGCGCCCAGTCGGGGTCGGCCCCGGGCGGTTCGACGACGTGCCGCCGCGCTTCCTGCCGGAGGGGGACGTGCGTTGGGCCGAGCACGACATCCTGCAGCAGGGCGCCGAGCTCGGCTGGGCCGGCCTGATCCTCACCGTGCTGCTGTTCCTGTGGGGGTTCGCGCGCCTGGCGCTCCATCCGGCGCCCGACGCGTACGTCGTCCTCGGGGCGCTGGCCCTCGCGGCGCTGGGGATCGCGGCCTCGGCCAGCCACGTGTTGCACGTCCCGCTCGTGCCGAGCGTAACCGCGGCGGTCGTCGGCTCGGCGCAGTCGATCGGAAGCGCGGGATCCATCCGGCCGACGCGATCGCCGATGGAGTGAGCGACCGTACGTCGTCCGTGCGGGGCGACCAGAGGAGGGGGCGACCGTTAGCCGCCCCCTCCCCGGATCGTTCAGGCAGCGGCGCCCTTCACGAACACGTTGGTGATCGCGATGCCGGTGCAAAGGAAGCTGTCGGCCGAGTTGACGAGCCCGTCCCCGTCGTCGACCCACACGCCCGTTACACCGGCGATGTTCGCCAAGGCGTCGTCCGAGTCGGCCAGCGCCTTCACGCCTCCCTGCACGATGACCTGCTTGGCCGGCTTCCCTCGGTTCCCCACCTCATTCGGGGTCAGGTACCCCTTCCACGTGAAGCCGGAGAGATCCGAGAAGCTGATCCCGCCGGACGTGCAGTCCGCGATCGCCATGGCACCCGGGAGGGCGCTCGAGCCGAGCATCTTCACGGGGCCGCCGAACGCTCCGTTCGTGCCCCACACCGGCCTAAGTGTCTTGATCGCGTCCGTCCTATCGGTACCCAGGAGCACGAACTGGAAGCCCTTGAGCTTGTCCGTCGAGGACGGGTGGAGGATGAACTGGGCCGTCGTCTTCTCACCCGCCTTGATCTGTCCCTTGAGGACCGCGAACCCCTGCATCGAGAACAAGCAGGAGGTCGAGAGCAGTGCCAGTACTCCGACCAGCGCCACGACCGCGGTCTTCTTCTTCATGCAGACTCCTCTCCCGGCGAGATGCGCGCCGAAGCCCACCCGGCCATCTGCGCGGAGCGTGACACTTCCCATGACAACGCGCAAACCGGCGGAACGCCGCGAGAACCGCGTTGACCGCCTGGCACTCACGTGGGTATCCTGTTAGCACTCACGACCCCGGAGTGCTAACCGCAAGGAGGGAAGGCATGGCCAAGGAGTTCCAGCTGAAGCCGCTCGAGGACCGGATCGTGGTGAAGCCCTCGGAGGAGGAGACGACCACGGTCTCCGGCATCGTGATCCCCGACACCGCGAAGGAGAAGCCGCAGGAGGGGAAGGTGGTCGCGGTGGGACCGGGCCGCTTCAACGAGGACGGCGACGAGCGCATCCCGCTCGACCTCAAGGTCGGAGACACCGTCATCTACTCCAAGTACGGCGGCACCGAGGTCAAGGTCGAGGGCGACGAGTACCTGATCCTGTCGGGTCGCGACGTGCTCGCGGTCGTCAACAAGTAACCACCGACGCTTCGGACGAGGGCTCGCGCGCACCCGCGCCGGGTCCTCGTTCCACGAGGAGGGCCGCATGGCTGTGAAGCTGCTGAAGTTCAGCGAGGAGGCTCGGCGCGGGCTCGAGGCGGGCGTGAACAAGCTCGCCGACACGGTCGCGCTGACGCTCGGCCCAAAGGGCCACAACGTCGTGCTCGACAAGAAATGGGGACCCCCGACGATCACGAACGACGGCGTCACGATCGCGAAGGAGGTCGAGCTCGAGGACCCGTGGGAGAACATGGGCGCCCAGCTCGCGAAGGAGGTCGCCACCAAGACGAACGACGTCGCGGGTGACGGCACCACGACCGCCACGGTGCTCGCGCGCGCGATGGTCCGTCACGGGATGCGCAACGTCGCGGCCGGCGCCAACCCGATGGCGCTGAAGCGCGGCATCGAGAAGGGCGTGTCCCTGGTCGTCGAGGCGATCAAGGACCAGGCGAAGGACGTCGAGTCGCGCGAGGAGATCGCGCAGGTCGCGTCGATCTCGGCGGCCGACCCGGCGATCGGCGAGGTGCTCGCCGAGGCGCTCGACAAGGTCGGCAAGGACGGCGTCGTCACGGTCGAGGAGTCGAACACGTTCGGCATGGAGCTCGAGTTCGTCGAGGGCATGCAGTTCGACAAGGGCTACATCTCCCCGTACTTCGTCACCGACCAGGAGCGCATGGAGGCGATCCTCGAGGACCCGTCGATCGTGCTCGTGAACAAGAAGGTCGGCAGCGTCCAGGAGCTGCTCCCGCTGCTCGAGAAGGTCCTGCAGGGCGGCAAGCCGCTGCTCATCATCGCCGAGGACGTCGAGGGCGAGGCGCTCGCGACGCTCGTCGTGAACAAGATCCGCGGCACGTTCAACGCCGTCGCGGTGAAGGCGCCCGGCTTCGGCGACCGCCGCAAGGCCATGCTCCAGGACATCGCGACCCTGACGGGCGGCCAGGTCATTTCCGAGGAGGTCGGCCTGAAGCTCGAGAACGCGACGGTCGACCTGCTCGGGCACGCGCGCAAGGTCGTCGTCACGAAGGACGACACGACGATCGTCGAGGGCGCGGGCGACGAGGAAGAGGTCAAGGGCCGCATCGCGCAGATCAAGGGCGAGATCGAGAACACGGACTCGGACTGGGACCGCGAGAAGCTCCAGGAGCGTCTCGCGAAGCTCTCGGGCGGGGTCGCCGTCGTGAAGGTCGGTGCGGCCACCGAGGTCGAGCTGAAGGAGAAGAAGCACCGGATCGAGGACGCCCTGTCGGCGACCCGGGCCGCGATCGAGGAGGGCATCGTCGCCGGCGGCGGCGTCGCCCTCATCCGCACGGAGTCGGCGCTCGACAAGATCGACCTCGAGGGCGACGAGGCGACCGGAGCGAAGATCGTTCGCTCGGCGCTGTCCGCTCCGGCCAAGCTCATCGCCGAGAACGCCGGCGTCGAGGGCGCGGTGATCGTCGAGAAGATCCGCGCCGAGGGTGACCACCGCGGCTACGACGCCGCCACCGGCGAGTGGGTCGATATGTTCAAGGCCGGGATCCTCGATCCCGCCAAGGTCACGCGCTCGGCGCTGCAGAACGCGGCCTCGATCGCGGCGCTCGTGCTCACCACGGAGAGCGCCGTCGTCGAGAAGCCCGAGGAGGAGGAAGAGGCTCCGGCCGGCGGCGGTCACGGCCACATGCACTGAGATCCGCAGCGGGCGACGGAGGGGGCCGGGACGTGTCCGGCCCCCTCGTCGTTCATCCGGGCGCCCCGGTGCACCAGGTGCACCAGGACCTTGGACGATCCGGACGCCGGCGGGGCCCTCCAACCTTCCCGGGCTTGCACCGTTCCTCGGCCGGAGGTGCTGCTCCCGGCGGCGTCCGGTCGTGCGGCGACGGTAGATCCGGGGGCGTCCCCGCACATCCGACCGGAACCGTATCCGGGCTACGGCAGCGGCACGGGTCTCCGGCTGGTGCTACTCGGGCTGGCGCTCGAGCCCGGTCTTGGCCATCCCGACGACCAGGCCGACGGCGTAGGCCGCGGCGGCCGCGGAGAGGAACCACCAGAGCCGGGGGGAGCGGCCGTCCATCAGCCCGGCGATCGCCGCCCCGGCCCCCAACACCGCGATGCCGGCGGCGGTGATGACGAACCCCCACGAGAACCACCACCGGGTCTCGATCTGCACGGCCACGAGCACGTACATCATCGCGAACCCGAGGGCCTGCACCGCGGACATCCGCACCCACGCGTACTCGACGAGCGGCACCTGGTCGCCGAGCGTCTCGGTCACCCACGCCGGGAACAACCCGGCAGCGACCGCCCAGACGAGGAGCCCGGCCGCCTCGAGGTACAGCACCCTGCGCAGGAGGTTCACGGCCGCATATCCTCCCACGTCGGGGTCGGGGCGCCTTGGTAGGATGAGCGCTCGGGAGCCCCCCACGGGCTCCCGTTCCGTGACCACCCGACCCACGAGGGAGCACATGACGGACACCCCCCGGGTCGCGGTGATCGGGCTGGACTGCGCGACCCCCCAGCTCCTCCGCGACCTCAAGGCCGAGACCCCGAACCTGCACGCGCTGATGGACCAGGGCATGCACGGGGATCTCGAGAGCAT
>DAIUEM010000168.1:0-5224 GCA_036845105.1 Actinomycetota bacterium
CCGATCATGCCGAGGTGCCAGATCTGGTACCCGATCTCGCCGATCCAGGCGCCGTCGCCGGTGGCCTCGCTCCAGGCGTCGGCGAGCGTGGGCACGAGCAGGAACGACGGGTCGGCGCTCCCGGGCTCGCCCCACGCCTTCGTCGGGCGGCCGTCGTACCGGAGGTTGTGGCCGGTGATGCCGTGCGTGCGGGGGAACGCCCCAGTGCCGATCGTCGCGTGGGCGCATGCCGTGACGGCCGGGAAGGTGCCGACGATCGCGTCGCGGTAGTTGGCGCTCCGGCGCATCAGGCGCTTCATCTCGGGCCAGGCGGTCTTCGCGTCGTCGGGGTCGTCCCAATGCTGGAGCACGTTCCACCCACCGCCGTCGATCACGAACGTGACGACGACCTTCGGCGGCTTCGCCGGGCGCTCGATCCCCGGGAGCGCCCGCCCCTCCGGCGCCCGGAAGCCGTCGAAGCCCATGAGGTGCGCCGTTGTCGGCGCCAGGTCCGCGAGCGTGACCCGATCGGTGTTGTCGGACGGCTCGACGATGCCCGGCGCGTAGACGAACAGCGGGATGCGCTCGAGGTACATCCAGACGGCGGCGTGGCTGCTCCGCGGGTCGTCCTTCACGAGCGACCGCGACTCGTTCGCGTAGTTCGAGGAGTTGTAGGGCGCGAGCACGAGCTGCAGGTCGCCCGAGCGCTCGGGGTGGAACTGCCGCCGCACGAGCTCGAGGTGCTCGGCCCCGAGGTCCCGGGCCATCGACTCGAGCGCCGGGTCGGGGTCGGTGCGCGCGAGCTCCTTCGCCGCGCGTCCGACGGCCGCTCCCCCGAGGACGCCGGCGAGCCCGAGCCCGCCCAGCAGGCCCAGGAACCGGCGACGGCTCGGGTCGTGCGCGCCGCCGTTCGCCCCGAGGGCGAACCCGGCGCCCGCGATCAGCAGGCCGGCCAGGAGGGCCGCGACGGCGCTGCCGGTGAGCGAGATGACGAGGGCGACGACGCCCCCGGCGATCGCGAGCAGCACGAGGAACCGTCTGGAACGTTCCTGCACGCGCCCATTGTCCCAGACGCCTGCGTGCCCGCTGCCACGCGCTACGCGCGTTTGCGGGGCAGGTCCAGGAACGGGACCTCGACGACCGTGGCCGGCACCTTGCCGCGTTCGCCCTCGACGGTCCACTCGATCTGCATCCGCTCGCCGAGCGCCGACAGCGACGGCGGCACCGAGCCGAACGCGATCATCTTCTTGATCGTGATGCCCCACGTGACGCTCGTCGCTCGGCCGATCCGGCGGCCCTGCTTGTACAGCGGGATGGGGTCGCGGTCGACGACCGGCGAGACCGCCGGCGCGAGGCCGTGCTTCGCGAACATCTGCTCGATGCCGGTCCAGTCCACATGCAGGCCGACGAGCCGGCGCCGGGGGCCGCCGGCGGCCTGCTCGAGCTCGAGCGCGCGCTTGCCGACGAAGTTCTCCTTGCCGAAGTCGACGAGGCGGCCGAGGCCGATCTCGAAGGGGGAGTAGAACTCGTCGGCCGCCGTGCTCGTCGCGTGGCGCGCGCCGGTGTACTCGGCGTCGACCATGATGAGCCCGGCCTCGACCCGCGCGACGTCGAGCGCTTGGATCCCGATCGGGCGGATCCGGTAGTCCTGGCCTGCCTCCCACACCGCGTCCCACACCTCGACGCCGCCGTCCACCGGCACCCACAGCTCGTAGCCGAGGTCCCCGGTGAAGCCGGTGCGGGTGACGTCGATCTCGACGCCCGCGATCTCGGTCCGGCGGTGACCGAAGTAGCGCAGGTCCTTCCAGTCCTGGCCGGTCGCGGTCTCGAGCACGTCGCGCGAGAGCGGGCCCTGCAGGCCGAGCCCGGCGAGGGTCTCGGACACGTCCTCGACCTGGGCGTCCAGTCCGGCGGCGTTCATCTGCAGCCACCGGAGCCCCTGGTCCGCGGCGGTGAGCAGGAAGCGATCCTCGGCCAGGCGCGCGAGGTTCCCGTCGTCGAGCACCTTGCCGTCCTCGTTGCACCACGGCGTGTACAGGACCCGCCCGACACCGAGCTTGGCGACGTCGCGCGTGATCACGCGGTCGAGGAGCCGCGCGGCGTCCGGCCCCGAGACCACGAACTTGTACAGCGGCGACGTGTCGAACAGCGCTGCCGCCTCGCGGATCGCGTTGTACTCGATGTCGTGGAAGTCGGCGTAGACCGCGGCGGACCAGTACCCGGCCCACTCGCCCCAGGCCATCTTCGTGTTGAGCTCGGACGTGCGTGGGTGGAATGCGGTGCCGACGCTCACGGGGACCTCCTGACGTTCGCCATCCGAGGAACCGTCCGTCCCCGAGTATCCCTCGCCGGGATGCCCCCTGACCTGCCCGGTCGGAGGTGCCCGCTGACCTGTGGTCAAGGGGCCCGTGGTCGCCCCCTGCGGCCCCCTCTAGCATGGCCTCGGCGCGGTTGCGCCGTCCGACAGAGCGTGCCTTGACCCCCGGTCAAGCGACTGAGGAGGCGAACGGTGACGCAGCGATACGACGTCGTGATCATCGGTGGCGGCCACAACGGGCTCATCGCGGCGGGATACCTCGCGAAGGCCGGCAAGCGGGTCGTGGTCCTCGAGAAGCGGTACGTGCTCGGAGGCGCCGCCGTGACCGAGGAGATCGTCCCCGGCTTCCGGTTCAGCGTGATGTCCTACGTGGTCTCGCTGCTCCGACCCGAGATCATCCGCGAGCTCCAGCTCCCGAAGCACGGCCTGGAGATCCTGCCGCTCGACGGCACGATCACGCCGCTCGAGGACGACTACCTGTGGCGCATGAACGACCACGGCAAGAACATCCGCGAGATCCGCCGGTGGAACAAGGCCGACGCCGAGGCCTACGAGGAGTACGGCAAGCTCATGGCCGAGATCGCACGGTTCGTGAAGCCGTTCCTTTCGATGGTCCCACCGGACCCCGGCAAGGTGAAGCCGCTGGAGTGGACCTCGGTGGCGAGCTTCGCGAAGGACTTCCACGACCTGCCCGAGCGGATGCAGCACTCGTTCGTCCAGCTGATGACGATGAGCGCGACCGAGTTCCTGCGTCAGTGGTTCACGATCGACCCGCTGATCGCGACGATGTCGGCCTCGGGCATCATCGGGACGTACCAGGGGATCCAGTCGCCCGGCACGGCGTACGTGCTGCTCCACCACTACATGGGGGAGATCGACGGCGCGTTCCGCGCGTGGGGCATCCCGCGCGGCGGCACCGGTGGCATCTCGGAGTCGTGCGGCCGCGCGGCGCAGGCGTTCGGCGCCGAGGTCCGCACGGAGGCGCCCGTCGCCCGCATCGACGTCCAGAACGGGCGGGCGATCGGCGTCACGCTCGAGTCCGGCGAGGAGATCCGCGCCGACGTCGTGATGTCGAGCGTCGACTCGAACCTGACGTTCCTCAAGTTCATCGAGCCGACCCACCTGGATCCGTCGTTCCGCGAGGACGTCGGACGTTACAAGTACCGCGGCTCGAGCGGCAAGGTGAACATCGCGCTCGACGGCCTGCCCGAGCTCGCGTGCAAGCCCGGCGTGGGCGAGTGGCTCCGCGGCGCGATCAGCTTCAGCCCGAGCGTCGACTACATGGAGCAGGCGTACGACGACGCGAAGTACGGGCGCTTCAGCCGGCGCCCGTACATCGACGTCATCATCCCGACCCTCGTCGACCCATCGATGGCGCCCCCCGGCAAGCACACGATGTCCTGCTTCGTGCAGTACGCGCCGTACAAGCTCGCCGACGGCAAGGTGTGGGACGACGAGATGCGGACGGCGTTCGGCGAGAACGTGATCGACACGCTCGAGGAGCGGTTCCCGAACATCCGGAGCCTCATCATCGACAAGCAGGTGCTGAGCCCGTACGACATGGAGCAGACGGTCGGGCTGACCGAGGGGAACATCTTCCAGGGCGAGCTCTCGCTCGAGCAGCTGTTCTTCAACCGGCCGGTCCCCGGCTGGGCGCGCTACCGCACGCCGATCAAGGACCTGTGGATGTGCGGCTCGGCCGTGCACCCCGCCGGCGGTCTCATGGGCGCGAACGGGCGGATCGCCGCGCTCGAGCTGCTGAAGGAACAGAAGGCCGGCCGGAAGGCGGTGGCGTGATGGCGACCTACGACGCGATCGTCATCGGCGGCGGCCACAACGGCCTGGTCGCAGCCGCGTACCTCGGCAAGGCCGGCAAGCGTGTCCTCGTGCTCGAACGGCGCGAGCGCGTGGGCGGGATCCTCGACACCGTCGAGGTCGCTCCCGGCGTGAAGGCGCCCGGCATCGTGCACACGGTCGGCCGCCTGCGTCGGTCGGTGATCGACGACCTGGGGCTGCTCCGGCACGGGCTCGAGCTGATCGAGCCTCCGGTGCGGGTCTTCGCGCCGCAACCGGACGGACCGGCGGTCACCCTGTGGTCCGACGTGCACAAGACGGCCTCCGGCCTGCGAGAGCGGAACGCCGCCGACGCGCAGGCGTACCCGACGTTCGACAAGAAGGTGCGCTCGCTCTCGAGCTTCGTCGCCCACCTGAACGCCGCGACGCCGCCCGACATCAAGTCGCCGACGTTCGCGGACGCCGTCGCCGGGCTGCGGCTCGGCAAGGCGTTCAAGGCCCTCGGCCCGAGGGCCGGGCGCGAGATCACCAGGTCGCTCGCGATGGCGCTCGCCGACTTCGTGGGCGAGAGCCTGCAGGACGACGCGCTCCAGGCCGCGATCGTCTCGCGCGGGCTGCTCTACACGCAGCAGGCGCCGTGGTCGGCCGGCAGCACGACGAACTTCCTGACCGAGTCGGCCGGCAACGACGGCGGGGCGGCCGGACAGTCGACGTTCGCGAAGGGCGGACCCGGCGCGCTCGCCGAGGCGCTCGCGAGCGCCGCGAAGTCCTACGGCGTCGAGATCACCACCGGCGCCGAGGTCGTCGCGATCACGACGCGCAACGGCCGCGCGACCGGCGTCGCGCTCGCCGACGGGACCGAGATCTCGGCGACGCGCGTGGTCTCCGCCGCCGACCCGAAGCGCACGATCGTCGACCTCCTCGACCCGGTCGTGGCGGGGCCGCACCTACGCTGGCGAGCCGGCAACATCCGCCAGTCGGGCCGGGCGTCGAAGGTCAACCTGGCGCTCTCGGGCCTGCCGACGTTCGACGGGGCGACCGAGGGCCAGCTTCGCGGGCGCATCGTGATCGGCCCGGGGATCGACTACCTGGAGCACGCGTTCGACCACTCGAAGTACGGGCGGATCAGCGAGG
>DAIUEM010000169.1:0-5214 GCA_036845105.1 Actinomycetota bacterium
GACGCCGACCAGGGCGTGTACTCGTGGCGCGGCGCGACGATCCAGAACCTCCTGGACTTCGAGCGCGACTACCCCGACGCGGCCGTCTTCCTGATGGAGCAGAACTACCGATCCACGTCGAACATCCTCGCGGTCGCGAACGCGCTCATCGAGCACAACCTCCAGCGCAAGCCGAAGAGCCTGTGGACCGAGACCGAGGGCGGTGAGCTCGCCGTGCGCTTCCGCGCCGACAACGAGCACGAGGAGGCCCTGTTCGTCGCCGAGGAGACGCACCGGCTCGTCGAGGAGGAGGGCTACCGGTACGCGGACGTCGCCGTCTTCTACCGGACGAACGCGCAGAGCCGCGTGCTCGAGGACGTGTTCATGCGCGCCGGCACGCCGTACCGCGTCGTGGGCGGCGTCCGGTTCTACCAGCGCAAGGAGATCAAGGACGTGCTCGCGTACCTGCGGCTGCTCGTGAACCCGCAGGACGTGGTCGGCGCCCGTCGCGTGGTCAACACGCCGAAGCGGGGCATCGGCGACCAGACCGTCGCGGCGCTCGAGGGCTTCGCGGTCGTCGAGGACATCCCGTTCCTCAAGGCGTGCCGGCGCGTGGACGAGATCTCGACGCTCCAGCCGCGAGCCATGGGCGCGGTCGCCGGGTTCATCGACGTGATGGACCGGCTGCAGGAGGCGCTCGACTCGGGCGCCGGACCCCAGCGGATGGTCGACGCGGTGGCGACGGAGTCTGGCTACCTGCTCGAGCTCGAGGCGGAGCGCACGGTCGAGGCCGAGGGGCGGATCGAGAACATCCGCGAGCTCGGCGGCGTCGCGGCCGAGCTCGAGGCGCGGTTCCCCGAGGGTGAGCTGACCGACTTCCTCGAGTCCGTCTCGCTCGTCTCGGACCAGGACGAGTACGACGAGGAGGCCGGCAGCGTCACGCTCATGACCCTCCACATCGCGAAGGGGCTGGAGTTCCCGGTCGTGTTCATCATCGGGATGGAGGACGGGGTCTTCCCCCACTACCGCTCGATGGGCGACCAGGCGGAGCTCGAGGAGGAGCGCCGGCTCGCGTACGTCGGCATCACGCGCGCGCAGCAGCGCCTGTACCTGTGCCATGCATGGAGCCGCACGCTGTTCGGCACGACCTCGTACAATCCGCCGTCGCGGTTCCTCGGCGAGATCCCGAGCGGGCTCCTACGCTCGCTCGAGGCCGACGAGGAGGAGGGCGGGGCGATCATCGGGGCGGGCGGCCGCTCGCCGATCCGCGAGGCCGTCGTCACCGGCCGGCGCCAGCCGCTGGAGATCGGCGCCGGCGACACGGTCCTCCACGACAAGTGGGGCGAAGGGGTGGTGTTGGACGTGAGCGGGGTCGGCTCGGACGCCGAGGCGACCGTGCGCTTCGAGGACGCGGGAGAGAAACGGCTGCTCCTGGCGTACGCTCCGCTCCGGAAGGGATGAGTCGCCACCGTCGTCACGGCGCGCTCGGGCTGACGCTCCTGGTGGGCGTCGTGGTCTCGTGCGGCTCGGTGGAGGCGTCGCTCCCACGTTCCGAGCGTGCCGCCGCGACCTTCGAGCTCGCCGCCGTGGCCGCCGAGGCCTGCTCGATCTCGGGCACGAGGGGCGATGACGTCCTGCGGGGCACGTCGCAGGGCGACACGCTGTGCGGGCTGGGCGGCCACGACGTCCTGATCGGGAGCGGGGGAGGCGACACGCTGATCGGCGGCCCGGGTAGCGACGGGCTCTACGGCGGCGGCGGCGCGGACTCGCTCGATGGCGGCGGCGATATCGACCTCCTCGATGGAGGGCCGCGTCGTGATGTCTTGGACGGCGGCGCCGGTGGCGACCGGTGCCACGCGAGGCAGCACGACCGCGCGACCAGCTGCCGGGGGCCGGGGTCGTCGCCCGTGATCGCTGCCGCCGGCGACATCGCATGCCCGCCGGGCGCCTCGCCCAGCGAGACCGCGTGTCAGCACGAGGCGACCTCGAGACTACTCGCACGGCGCGATCCCTGGCTCGTGCTCACGCTCGGCGACAACCAGTACGACGACGGAGCCCTCGAGGACTTCCGGCGGTCCTACTCGGCGTCGTGGGGGCGCGTGAAGGCGATCACGCGGCCCTCGGTCGGCAACCACGACTACCACGTCGCCGACGCGAGGGACTACTTCTCGTACTTCGGCCCGCCCGCGGGCCGGCGCGGCAGGGGGTACTTCAGCTTCGACGTCGGCGATTGGCACGTGGTCGCGCTCAACTCGAACTGCGGCGAGGTCGGCGGCTGCGAGCGGGGCTCGCGCCAGGAGAAGTGGCTCCGGCAGGACCTGGCCGCGCATCCGTCGACGTGCACCCTGGCCTACTGGCACCACCCGAGGTTCTCCTCGGGGCTCCACGGCAACAACGCGACCTCGGCCGCCTTCTGGCGGGCCCTGTACGAAGCGGGCGCCGACGTCGTCCTGAACGGGCACGACCACACGTACGAGCGGTTCGCACCACAGGATCCGAGGCAACGCGCCGACGGCAACGGCATCCGCGAGTTCGTCGTCGGGACCGGTGGCCGGAACCTCTACACGTTCGGTGCTCCGGAGCCCAACAGCCAGGTGCGCAACAACGACACGTTCGGCGTGCTCGAGCTGAGCCTACGCGCCGACGGCTACGACTGGCGGTTCGTGCCCGCCGCGGGCGGGTCGTTCGAAGACTCGGGCAGCGACACGTGTAGCGCATGACGCCGCTGTTCGATCTCGCCCGCTCCGACTGCGAGCGCACGGGCGCCGGCCTGCTCGCCCAGCCGGTCAACACGGTCTCGAGCCTGGCCTACCTGCTGGTGGGGCTGTGGATCCTCGGCCTCTCGGCCAGGTCGCCGGGTCGGCGGGTCGAGCTGGCGGTCTTCGGCGTGGCGGTCGCACTGAACGCCGTCGGGGGCCTCGCGTTCCACGGCGTGCAAGCGTGGGGGGCGCGCTGGATCCACGACGTCTCGATCATCGCGGTGCTCGGGTTCGTCGTGGCGTTCGGCGCCGCCCGGCTCCTCGAACGCCCGACGCGGTGGACGATGATGGCGTTCGGGACCGGCCTGGCGGCGCTCGGCGCGGTGATCGCCCTGTGGCCGGGAACGGTGCAGGGGCTCTCGGGGGTGCTGGCCGTGGCCGCCGGCGCGACCGAGGTCGTCGAGTACCGGCACGAGATGCCCGGTCTCCGGCGCGAGGGCTTCACGGCTCGCCGCCTGGCGCGTCTGTCGGTCCTGGCGGTGCTGGGCCTCGCGTCGGCCGCGTTCCTCGTCGGCCGAACCGACGCCTGGCTCTGCAATCCCGAGAGCACGTTCCAGTGGCACGCGATCTGGCACCTGCTCTCAGCCGTGGCGATGGGGCTCTACGCGTACGGCGCGATCGAGCCGCACCCGTCGACCCCGGTCAGTGCAGCTCGAGCCGCCTGAGGCCGCGCTCCGGATCCCACGCGAGGGCGTGGCTGCCCTCGCCGAAGACCGTGATGCCTGCCGAGGTGACGTCCACCGAGAAGCAGTGGAACTCGGGCTCGTCGGGCGCCCAGTCGATCCGCGCCGAGATCGCCTCCCGGAACGCCTGCCGCACGGCGGGGTCCCGCTCGTCCACGACGCGCCCGTACAGCTTGATGTCGCCGCCGGGGTTCATGCGGCCGCCCGGCGCGCTGTGGACGACGACCCGGGGGTCACGCAGGAGGTCGAGCGCCTTCTTCGAGCGCCACATCATCGAGACGAACAACCTGTCCGCCCCGAAGTCGGGCTCGTTCGGGCTGATCCGGGGCGAGCCGTCCTTGCGGATCGTGCCGACGAGGACGACCTGGTCCTTCGCGAACCGCTCCCTCGCCGGCCCGGCGATCTCGGGGCACGCCCGCTCGAACGTGTCCCAGCGCATGGATCACCCTCCGGGGACGGGATCGGGGAGAGGTTCCCCTCGCTCGAACGCGCTGATGTTCGCCAGCGTGGTCTCGGCGATCTCGCGCAGGGCGTCCTCGGTGAAGAAGCCCTGGTGCGCGGTCACGAGGACGTTGGGGAACGTGAGGAGCCGCATGAGGACGTCGTCGAGGATGATCCTCGCCGAGAGGTCCTCGAAGAAGACCCCGGCTTCCTCCTCGTACACGTCCAGGCCGACCGCGCCGATCTGCTCGCGCTTCAGTCCGTCGAGGACGGCGCCCGTGTCGACGAGGCCGCCCCTGCTCGTGTTGATCAGCATCGCGCCGGGCTTCATCCTCGCGACGGCGCCGGCGTCGATCAGGTGGTGCGTCGCCGGCGTGAGCGGGCAGTGCAGCGAGATGACGTCCGAGCCTCGCAACAGCTCGTCGAGCGGCACGTACTCGACGCCCGCCGAGCGCATCTCCTCGTTCGGGACCGGGTCGAACGCGGTCACCCGACACCCGAACCCGAGCATGATCCGCGCGAAGGCGCGGCCGATCGCGCCGGTGCCGACGACGCCGATCGTTCGCGCATTGAGGTCGAAGCCGAGGAGTCCGTCCAGCGAGAAGTTGCCCTCGCGCACCCGCGCGTAGGCGCGGTGGATCTTCCGGTCGAGCGCCAGGATCAGGGTGACGGCATGCTCCGCCACGGCGTGGGGTGAGTACGCCGGGACGTGGGTCACCGCAAGGCCCAGCCGGGCGGCCGCCTTCACGTCGACGTGGGTGTAGCCGGCCGAGCGGAGCGCGAGCAACCGGGTGCCGGAATCGGCGAGCCGCTGTACGACGGGCTCGTCCAGCTCGTCGTTCACGAACGGGCATACGGCCGGGTACCCCTCGGCGAGGGCCACGGTGTCGAGCGTGAGCCGGGGCTCGAGGAACACGAGCTCGTGCCCGTACCTGGCGTTCGCGGCCCCGAGGAAGTCGATGTCGTGGGGCTTCGAGCTGAAGACGGCGACGCGCATGGTCTCAGCGGAACAGCGCGAGGTACCCGGCCACGACGATGACCACCCCCGCCACGATCGGCGCGATGACCCAGGCCAGGCCGAGGCGCCCTCGGTAAGGGCCGAGCGTCCCGACCTTCGTGGTCGGCTTCAGCCCCGGCGGCCGGAATCGGACGCGCTTGTTCCCGAACATCCCGACGAGTATCTCAGCCCGCCACGCGATAGAGGCGCCAGCGCTCGGGGAGGCCCTTCAGCTCGCGCTCACCGAGGGAGCGAACCTCGTGGTCAGTCCGTGAACCGGCGAGCGCCCGGACGAGATCGCTGACCAGGATCTGGCCGCCGTCGGCCGCGCTGCAGAGCCGCGCCGCCTCGATCA
>DAIUEM010000170.1:0-5185 GCA_036845105.1 Actinomycetota bacterium
GCACCAGCCAGGTCGCGAAGGAGGAGCGCGTGTGAGCTTGCGCGAGGACGGGCTGCGTCTCACCGCCGTGTACTGGGCCTATCGGGCCCTCGAGAGCGTGGCGACGCGCCTGCCCGAGCCGCTGGGCCGGCGTCTGTTCCGAACGCTCGGCAGGATCGCGCACGCGACGCTGCCCGGCGTTCGCGCGACGGTCGCCGCGAACCAGGCCCGCGTGCTCGGGTCGCCGCCCGGGACGCGGGTCGTCCGGGCCGCCACCCGCGAGGCCTTCGAGCTCTACGCGAGGTTCTGGTACGACGCCTTCCGGATCCGCGCGCTCTCGCCCGAGGAGGTGCTGCGGCGTACCCGGCTCGAGGGTCTCGAGCATCTCGAGGCCGCCCTGGCGGACGGGAAGGGCTGCATCGCGGCGATCCCGCACATGGGCAACTGGGACGTCGCCGGCGCCGTGATCGCCGCCTCGGGGCTCCCGATCGCCGCCGTCGCCGAGGTCCTGAAGCCGCCGCGCCTGTCCGAGCTGTTCGTCCGCCACCGGGAGGAGCTCGGGATGCGCATCGTCCCGCTCGCCGAGGGCGCCAACGTGGGCCAGCAGGTCGCGGGCCTGCTTTCCGAGAACTGGCTGATCGCGCTGGTCGCCGACCGCGACCTGTCCGGCCGCGGCGTCGAGGTCGAGATGTTCGGCGCGACGCGCCGCCTGCCCGCCGGCCCCGGCCTGCTGTCGATCACCTCGGGGGCGGCGCTCGTCGTGTGCTCCTCGCACACCACCGAGGACGGCTGGATCGTGCGGATCGGACCTCCGCTCGACGTCCCGCGAACGGGGAACACGCGCGCCGACGTCGCGGCCGTCACACGCGAGATCGCCGCCGCGTTCGAGCGCGCGATCTCGGCGATGCCCCCCGACTGGCATCTGTTCCAGCCGGCCTGGCCCACGTGAGCGCCGTGTGAGGATCGCGCTGGTCTGTCCGTACGCGTGGGACGACCCCGGCGGGGTGCAGACGCACGTCCGCGAGCTCGGGGAGCGGCTGCTCGCGCGCGGGCACGTCGTCACCGCCCTCGCGCCCGTGCGATCCCGGGCGCAACAGGAGTGGGTCCGAGCCGTAGGTCGTCCCGTGGACCTCACGTACAACCGGTCGAACGTCCCGCTCGACCCTCGGCCGTGGTCGGCGCGCCGTATCGGTCGGCTCCTTCGCGCGTTCGCACCCGACGTGATCCACCTGCACGAGCCCGTCGCGCCGAGCACCACGCTGTGGGCGCTGCTGTCGGCGACGGCTCCGCTCGTCGCGACGTTCCACTCGGGGGCGGAGCCGGCGCGTCTCTACGACGTGGCCGGCCCGGTGCTGCGGCGGCTCTCGCGGCGGATCGCCGTGCGGATCGCCGTGTCCGAGGCCGCGGCGGCCGTGGCCCGGCGACGTCTGGGCGGCCGGTTCGAGGTCGTCCCGAACGGGGTCGACGTGGCTCGGTTCGCGGAGGCGACGCCCGCCGACCTCGGACCCGGCCGGAAGGTCCTGTTCGTCGGGCGCCTCGATGAGCGCAAGGGCTTCCGCGTCGCCGCCGAGGCGTTCTCGCGGCTCGCCGCGGAGCGTCCCGAGGTCCGGCTCGTCGTCGCGGGCGACGGCCCCGAGCGCTCAACGGCGGAGCGGCTGCCCCCGAGCGTTCGCGAGCGGATCGCGTTCCTCGGCACGGTGCCGAACGAGGATCTCCCGCCGATCCACGCCGCGAGCGACGTCTTCGTCGCCCCGAACGTGGGAGGCGAGAGCTTCGGGATCGTCCTCGTGGAGGCAATGGCGGCCGGCCTCCCGGTCGTCGCCACGGACATCCCCGGCTTCCGCGAGGTCGTCCGCCACGGGGTCGACGGGCTCCTGGTCCCGCCCCGCGATCCGGCCGGCACCGCCGGAGGCATCGCCCGGGTGCTGGATGAGCCCGATCTGGCCGCTCGGCTCGCCGACGCCGGACGCGAGCGCGCCCGCCGATACTCGTGGGAGGCCGTGCTGCCGCGGCTCGAGGCCGCCTACGCCCGCGCGGCCGACCCGCGCCGATGACCGGCTAGGATGACCCGCGACATGTGGGTGTGGATCTTCGTCGGCCTCGTGGCCCTGCTGGTGCTCGCCGCGGTGCTGGTGTTCAACCGGCTGGTCTCGCTCCGGAACCGCGTGGACAACGGCTGGGCCCAGATCGACGTCCAGCTCCGACGTCGCTACGACCTGATCCCGAACCTGGTGGAGACCGTCCGGGGCTACGCCGCCCACGAGCGAGAGCTGTTCGAGGAGGTCACGCGGGCACGCACCCGTGCGATCGACGCGTCGTCCGTGCCCGACCAGGCGCAGGCAGAGGACCAGATCACCCACGGCCTGCGGCAGCTGTTCGCCGTCGTGGAGGCGTACCCGGAGCTCAAGGCGAACGAGAACTTCCTCGCGCTCCAGGAGGAGCTCACCGGTACCGAGTCGAAGATCGCGTACGCGCGCCAGTTCTACAACGACCAGGTCATGCGGCTGAACACGCTGATCCAGTCGTTCCCGTCGGTGCTCGTCGCTCGGGCCTTCGAGTTCGCAGAGCGCGAGTTCTTCGACATCGAGGACCCTGCCAGGGGCCCCGCGCAGGTCGACTTCAGCGGCTGACGTGTACGAGCAGATCGCCTCCAACAAGCGCCGAACCTTCGTGCTCGTCCTCGGCGCGGTCGTGTTCCTCGCGGCGATCGGCTACGTGATCGGCGTGATGACCTCCAGCGGGCCGGTCGGGCTCGTGCTCGCGCTCGCCGTCGCGGTCGCGATGTCGCTCGGTTCCTACTTCTACGGGGACCGGATCGTGCTCGCCTCGACGCGCGCGCGCGAGGTCTCCGCCCAAGACCAGCCGCGCCTGCACAACATCGTGGAGGGTCTCGCGATCGCCGCCGGGATCCCGAAGCCGCGCGTCCACGTCGTGCCGGAGCGGGCGCTCAACGCGTACGCGACCGGCCGAGACCCCGAGCACTCCTCGATCGCCGTGACCCAGGGGCTCCTGGAGGCCCTGAACCGCGTCGAGCTCGAGGGTGTGATCGGACACGAGCTGGCGCACGTGCAGGACCGCGACATCCTGGTCGGGACGGTCGTCGCCACCCTCGTGGGCGCGGCGGTCCTGCTCTCCGAGTTCTTCATGCGGGCCTGGTTCTGGGGCGGGATCGGGGGCCGGCGCGGCAGCGACCGTGGCGGAGGCCCGGTCGCGCTCGTGCTGCTGGCCGTCGGGATCGTGATGCTGATCCTCGCGCCGATCGTCGGCCAGATCATCAAGCTGGCTGTCTCGCGCAACCGTGAGTACCTGGCGGACGCTCAGGGCGCGATGCTGACCCGTTACCCGCCGGGGCTGGTGAGCGCGCTTCGCAAGATCGAGGCCGGGAGCACGATCCCGATGCACTCGGCGAACAACGCGACGGCCCACCTGTGGCTGAACCAGCCCTCGCGCATCCAGGGCGAGGGGATGGGCCCGCTCGAGCGGCTGTTCCAGACCCACCCGCCGATCTCGGAACGCATCCGGAGGCTGGAGGAGATGTAGGGCTCGGTGGTTGAGGACCGGCCGATCGCCCGCTAGCATCGCAGGCCCGGCCCCGAGCCGGGAGCGACCCCCGCATACCACCCCCGATCCCTGGAGGTAGGCCCGCATGGCTCTCTCGCGTCGTGGCAAGACCGCGGTCGCCGCCCTGGCGGCGTTGGTCGTCGCGGCCGGCGTCGTCGGCTACACCGTCCTGTTCCCCGACAAGGTCCCCGCGATCGTTCGGACCGGGCTGTCGCAGGTCGGGCTCGTCGACGAGGTCCCGCCGCCCCCGCCCTCGTGCCCCCTCACCGGCGAGCCGGCGCCGGACGGCGTCGTCCCGGACCGGCCGGCCCTGGCGATCAAGGTCGAGAACTACCCCGACGCGCGGCCGCAGGCCGGCCTCCAGTCGGCCGACGTGATCTTCGAGGAGCCGGTCGAGGGCGGCATCACGCGGTTCATCGTCGTCTACCACTGCGACGACGTGACCCGGGTCGGGCCGGTCCGGAGCGCTCGGACGGCCGACCCCGACGTGCTCGCGCAGCTCGGAGTGCCGATCCTGGCGTACTCGGGCGGCGCACCCAACGTCGTGCGGGCGATCGAGGAGGCGAACCTCCTGGACCTGGACGAGACGACCGGCGGCGCGGCCTTCGTGCGGGACCCCAACCGCCCGTCTCCGCACAACCTGTACGTGGGGACGAGGGCCCTGTACCGCGTGGCGAGCTCGACCGAACCGGCCCCGGATCCCCTGTTCACGTACGCGGATGAGCTCGAGGGGAAGTCGCGGAAGGTCTCGAGCGTGCACGTTCCGTTCTCGAGCACCTACGCGGACGTGTGGTGGTCGTGGGACCGGCGGGCCGAGGCGTGGGTGCGATCCCACGGCGACGATGCGCACATGGCCGAGGAGGGAGAGCAGGTGTCGGCTGACAACGTCGTCGTGCAGCTCGTGGACGTGGTCGTCGGGCCACGCGGTGGCATCACGCCCCACCTCGAGCTCGTCGGCTCGGGCAAGGCCTACGTCTTCCGCGACGGGCGGATGATCCTGGGGCGCTGGGAGCGGGAGAGCCTGCGCGACGTAACGCGGTTCGTCACGAAGGACGGCACCGAGATCGAGCCCGCGCCCGGTCGGACCTGGGTCGAGCTCCTGCCGGGCTCCGCGGGGGTCGAGACCGAGCGCTGACACGGGTCGTTCAGCGGTCGTCGCGGAGCGTCTCGAAGGCGCTCTCGGCGCGGCGCCGGAGACCCGCGGGCGTGGCCAGATACTCGGCGCGCAGGCGGTCCTTCATCTCGCGCCGGCGCTCGGACGGGAGCGGGACCGTGCGGTCGAGGTCCTCCTGCGAGCGCGCCCTCGAGCGATAGTCGTCGTCGATCTCGCGGTCGATCCTCGCGAGGTGCTCGGGCAGGTGCTCGAACGGCCGGAACGTCGTCCCGAAGCGGCGGTTCACGCGCTCGATCACGGCCCCGAAGTCGCCGACGACCTCCTCGAACGTCCCCACGACGAAGCCGGCGCGGTGGGGCAGCAGGGGCTCGTGGAACCGCACGTAACCTCGGAGCGAGACGGCGGGCGTGAGCGCGGGCGTGTGGACGACGTGGGAGAGCACGGCGTCCTCGGGCGAGCGGATCAGCACCAGCGTCGGGACGTGCCGACGCACGGCCGCGAGGACCTGGGTGGGCGTGTGCGTGTGGTGCG
>DAIUEM010000171.1:0-5169 GCA_036845105.1 Actinomycetota bacterium
GCCAAGCGGTCGTGGATGGCCGAGCGCTTGACGTTGCGAACCGTCCTCGGGTGCCAGTTCGGGAACGCGGCGTCGCCGAAGCTCGCCCCGAGCTGCTCGACGGTTCGGTCCGCGCGGAACCGCTTCGTGGACTCCACCGGCTGGGTGCGGTCCATCGCGTAGCCCATCACGTCCATCTCCGGGTGGCCGTTCACGATCCACTGCGCGGTGAGCAGGCCCACGCCGCCCCCGAGGATGATGCCGAGCGAGTTCATCCCGGCCGCGACGAAGTACCCATCCAGCTCCGGAGCCTCGCCCATGATCGGTGCGAGGTCGAACGTGAAGCTCTCGGGGCCGCAGAACATCGTCTTGATGCCGGCCTCGCGCAGGCGCGGGAAGCGGTCCATCGCGCGGTCCAGGCACGGGCCGACGCGGTCCCAGTCCGGTGGCAGGCTCGCGAACTCGATCTCCTCGGGGACGCGGTCGACGGACCAGGGGCCGCCGACGGGTTCGAACAGACCGACGAGGATCCCGCCGCCCTCCTCGCGGTAGTAGCCGTAGAGGTCGGGATCCTCGACGACGGGAAGGTCGGGGTGGGCCCAGTCCACCGGTTCCGTGATCATGTAGTAGTGCTCGGAGGCCTGCAGCGGGACGTGCACACCCGCGAGCTCGCCGAGCTGCCGGCTCCACATGCCGGCCGCGAGGACGACGTACTCACACTCGACGATGCCCTGCGGCGTGACGACGCCGGTGACGCGGTGGTTCTCGATGGTGAAGCCGGTGACGGGGACGCCCTCGACGATCGTGGCGCCACCCGCCCGAGCGCCCTTCGCGAGCGCCATCGTCACGTCGGCCGGGTTGATCCGGCCCTCGTCCGGCACGTGGAACGCGGCGAGCACGTCGTCAATCCGGGCCTCCGGCCACATCGCCTGGAACTCCTTCGGCGAGATCTCCCGGTTGTCGACGCCGAAGCCGCGGACGAAGGCGGCCTCGCGCCGCAGGGTCTCGAGCCGCTCGGGGGTGCGAGCGATGTGGAGGTGGCCGATCGGGCGCCATCCGGTGGCCTGCCCCGTGTCCTTCTCGAGCCCCGCGTACAGGTCGCGCGTGTAGCGGGCCATCCACAGGAGGGTCTCGTGGGCCATGCCCGCCGAGGTGATGAGGCCGGCGGCGTGCCAGGTGGTGCCCGAGGTGAGCTGTCGGCGCTCGAGCAGCAGGACGTCCTTCCAGCCGAGCTTCGTGAGGTGGTACGCGACGTTGCAGCCGATGACGCCGCCGCCGACGATCACGACGCGGGCACGGTCCGGCAGGGTGGGCGTGGTGTCCGCGGGCACGGTGGTCTCCTTCCGCAGAGGCCTGGGCCGCGGCCTTCCCCCGCGGCTCGAGCTCGATGCTAGCCGGACGGGGCGGGCGGTGTGGGCTATGAGGCGGTCTCCCGGCTCGATCGTGACGAGAGACGGGAGGCCCCCCTGACAGCGGTCGCAACCGGTTGACGACCACGGGTGGGGTGTCGCCTCCGCTGCGTGTCAACCCCCTTGATGGCGAAGACCGCGGCGTTTGACGTCAAGGGGGTTGATGGATCGGGCCGGGGGAGGGGGAGCCACCGTGTCAACGGGTTGCCCCCTGGCCGGCCGGACCGCACGGTTCGCGCCCCGCGCGCACGCGAGGCATGATTCGTCCTACGGGCGGCGACGGCCGCCCACGAACCGACCACGGCGTTGCCGCACACCCCTCGGGCGCGCCGAGAGGGGGCTTCACGATGTCCGCGGAACCGCGACCGACCCACGCACCCATCGCCGCGCCCGAGCCCGACGTCCTGTCGATCCGGGGCGGCCGCCTGTTCGTCGAGGACCTGGACGCCACCGACCTGGTCGAGCGCTTCGGCTCGCCGATCTTCGTGTTCTCGGAGACCCAGCTCCGCGAGAACCTCCGACGGATCCGCGCCGCGGTCGCCGAGGGCTGGCCCGACGGCCCGGTCGACGTGCTGCCGGCGTTCAAGGCGAACACCATGCTCGCGACGCGCCACATCCTGTCCGAGGAGGGGGCCGGCGCCGACGTCTACTCGCCCGAGGAGCTCGACGGCGTCCTGCGCACCGGCGTGGACCCGAACCTCGTCTCGGTGAACGGCGGCGGCAAGCCGCGGGAGCACCTCCGCCGCTGCGTCGAGGCCGGCGTCCGCATCACGGTCGAGGACGTCCACGAGATCGACCGCATCCAGACGGTCGCGGCCGAGCTCGGCACGACCGCGAAGATCCGCTTCCGCGTGAAGTCGATCGTCCCGAACCTGTGGCGCCGGACCGACTTCAGCCAGGCGACGGTGCCGGTGGACATCGGCATCCAGGTCTACAAGTCGGGCATCCCGCAGGAGTACCTGGTCGAGATGGGCCGCCGGGTCTTCGAGATGCCGAACGTCGAGCTCGTCGGCCTCCACGTCCACCAGGGCCGCCACCACCCGAGCACCTGGTACTGGCAGGGCCTGATGACCCGGTTCGCCCGGCTCGTCGGCGAGCTCAGCGCGGCGTGGGGCGGGTGGCAGCCGCAGGAACTGGACGTCGGCGGCGGGTTCCCGAGCAAACGGGACCCGATGAACAAGGAGATGCCGCGCTCGGAGTTCGTCCTGACCGCGCTCTCGTACCCGCTCATGGTGGGCCTCCGCGGCCTCGGCGAGCGTGCCTACCACAGCATCATGGGCAAGGTGCTCCCCATGCTCACGAACGAGCACGAGCCCAAGCACCCGCCCGCGATCGAGGACTTCGCGCGTGTCCTGACCTCGGCCCTGAGGACCGAGCTCCACCGCTATGGCGTCCGCACCGAGGGCGTCCGCCTGCAGGTCGAGCCCGGCCGCTGGCTCTACGGCGGCACGGCCGTCCACCTCGCGCGGGTGAAGGTCGTGAAGCGCCAGACGCGCCCGTACCCGTACGCGTGGGTCCTCACCGACACGACCTACTTCTTCCTCGCCGGCGGAACGATGGAGCGCAGCAAGTACCCGTACGTGGTGGCGAACCGCGCGAACGCGCCGAGGACGCTCACCGCCGACATCGTCGGGCACTCGTGCTTCGCGGACATCATCAACATGGGGGCGCGCGTCCCCGAGCTGGAGGAGGGTGACGTGATCGCCTTCCTCGAGACCGGCGCGTACCAGGAGTCCTCGGCGTCGAACTTCAACGCGCTCCCGCGGCCGGCGTCGATCCTCGTGCACGGCGACCAGGCCGAGGTCGTGAAGCGCGCCGAGACGCTCGACGACGTGTGGGCCCGCGATGTCGTCCCCGAGCGCGTCCGCACGGAGCCGAGGACGCCGAGCCCGGCGGCCCCGTGACGGACGACGTCGGCACCTGGCTCGTCGCGGCCCTGCAGGTCGTCGCGGCCGCGGCGTTCGCGGGGTTCTGGCTGACGTGGCGGCGCGAGCCCCACGACGAGCCGTGGTTGCCGAAGGGCTACGTCGAGCACGAGGAGGTGTTCGTGTTCCCCGACATGCTGGTCGCGCTCACGCTCGTCACGTCGGCCGTGCTGCTCGTGCTCGAGGAGCCGCTCGGCGCGTCGCTCGCGCTCGTCGCGGCCGGGATGCTCGCGTTCCTCGGCGTGATCGACCTCGCGTACTTCGCGAAGCACGGGATGTTCGCGCTCGCGCGTGGGGGCCTGATGAACGCAGGGATCGTGGTCGGCGTGCTGCTGCTGGCGGGGATCCTCGTCGTGAGGTACGCGTGACGATGCGGACGCCCGACCTCCGCGACCGGCACGTGCTCGTCACCGGCGGCTCGAGCGGCATCGGCCTGGCGCTCGTGCGTCGCTCGGTCGCGCTCGGCGCGAAGGTATCGGTCGTGGCGCTCGACGACGGCGACCTGGCGCGCCTGCGCGTCGAGCCGCCCGAGGGCGCGCACCCCGTCCACCTGGCCCCCGCGGACGTTTCCGACCGCGAGCAGATCTCGGCGGCGGTCGCCTCGGCGATCGAGCGCCACGGACCGGTGGACGTGCTCGTGACGTGCGCGGGCGTCGTGCACCCCGGCTACGTCGAGGACCTGCCGGACACGGTGCTCGAGCGCGACATGGCGATCGACTACTTCGGGACGCTGTGGTGCATCCGCGCGGCGCTGCCGTCGATGCTCGAGCGGCGGAGCGGCGCGATCGTGTGCATCTCGTCCTTCGCCGGCCTGATGGGTGTGTTCGGGATGACCGCGTACGGTCCGCCGAAGTACGCCGTCCGCGGCCTGTGCGAGACGCTTCGCACCGAGCTCAAGCCGCGCGGCATCCACGTCGCCTCGGTGTACCCGACCGACGTCGACACGCCCGGCCTGGCGGCCGAGATCCCCCAGCACCCGCCCGAGCAGGACGCGATGCAGGGCAAGATCAGGCCGATCAGCCCCGAGGTCGTCGTCGACGCGATCCTGGACGGCATCGCCCGGAGGCGGAAGCGGATCTACCCCGGTGGGTGGAACTGGTTCCTCGCGCGTCTGGCGAACGGCGCGCCGTGGGTGGCCGATCGCATCGCCGACCGCGCGGTCGCGAAGGCCGCGACCCGCTCGGGCCCCGCCGCTCGGACGAGGGACCGAGGCTGATGATGGCCCCAGCGGTCCCGGTGCTGGAGACCGAGCGCCTCACGCTGCGCCCGCTCACGCTCGACGACCTGGACGAGATGGCGACGCTCCTGGGCGACGCGGAAGCGCTCGTGCTGTGGGGCGGTGCGCTCGACCGCGCGGGCGCAAGGTCGTGGATCGAGCGGAACATCGCCCGGTACGCGTCGCACGGGATGGGCCGGTGCGCCGTGATCTGGCGCGAGACCGGCGAGCTCGTGGGCGACTGCGGGCTGATCCCCACGGTCGTCGAGGGCGTCGACGAGATCGAGCTCGGATGGGTCACCCGCGGGTCGTTCTGGGGCCGCGGGATCGCGACCGAGGCCGGCGCCGCGTGGCGCGACCACGGGCTCGGCGAGATCGGGCTCCGGCGGATCGTCTCGATGATCTCTGCGGAGAACGTGGCGTCGAAGCGGATCGCGGAGAAGCTCGGGTTCTCCGTCGAGCGCGAGGCGATGTGGGGCGACGAGGGGCCGTTCCTGATGTACTCGATCGGCGACCGCCGCCCGTAGGGCGCTGGCGCTCGAGGTTTGCGCTCGGGCGCGCGGGGGAAACCCCGAGCCGTGGACGACGCACGCCTGCGCACGTATCTGAACGATCACCTGGCCGGCGCGTCGGCGGCGGT
>DAIUEM010000172.1:0-5162 GCA_036845105.1 Actinomycetota bacterium
GCGTTCGAACCGTGCCTCGTCGGAAGGTGTCGTCGTCAACACTCGCCATCCTACCGGGGGCCCGGACATCGACACTTGCGAGCGAGGCCGTCGTCAGGGCAGGCGCGCTGCGATGGCCTGGAAGCAGGGCCAGTAGTCCTCCGGTCGGACGTTGTCGTCCATCACGATGACCGTCTCGGTTCGGCCCTGGGCCTGCGCGATCAGGAGCGCCGGATCGTTGCTGTCCGCGATCGAGATCGTCTCGACGCCGGCCTCGATGGCCCCCCCGGCGAAGCCGTGGTCCGCGAAGACGAGCCCCGGCCGGGCCTCGGCGAGCATCCGACGGATCGGCTCACCGCTGTGCGTGTGCTTCATCGACGCACGATCGGTCAACATCGCGACGCCCTCGAGATACCGGACCTCCCAGACGTGATGCCGGCCCGGCTCGCGCCATCCGACCCCCTCGTACGGCGTGATCACCTCGACGCCGTGCTGCCGCACCAGCCGGCCGACCTCGATGTACAGGTGCGCCAGGCCGACCGGATGTCCGGTCGCGAGGATCACGCGCTCCCGGTGACGAACCGCGTGAGCGAGTCGATCCCCCGCCGCTCCGCACGCGTCCAGCACCAGCTCCGGGTCGACCGGCACCGGCCCCGTCCGCCACTGGGGGTCTGGCACGAACCCCGCCGAGCGCCCGACGAGGGCAAGGACGTCCGCCTCGGTCATCGCGCCCGCGATCCCCGTCATCCCGAACTGCTTGTCGGGATCGCCCTGCACGCACAGGCCGATGTTGCGCAGGACGTTGTCCATCGCATGGCTGACCTCGGGCCCCGCGATCCGGCCATCGAGGAGGCCGCGGACGAGCTGGTCTCGGTCGAACGAGCTGGGTGACCACCGATCGCCGATCTCGGGCAGTTGGGCGACGTGCTCTGCGATAACGTCCATGGACCGAACCATCGTACGGGAGGCGCGCATGTTCGAACGAGCGCTGGAGGGACGGGTCGCCGTCATCACCGGCGCGGGGCGGGGCATCGGCCGGGCGATCGCCGTCGCGTTCGCGCGGGCCGGCGCCGACGTCGCGCTCGCCTCCCGGACCTCGGCGGAGCTCGAGGCCGTCGCCGAGGAGGTTCGCGCGGAGGGATGTCGCGCGCTGGTGTCGCCGGCCGACGTGACCGACGAGCACGTCGTCCGGCGTCTCGTGGAGGAGACGATGTCCCAGCTCGGACGGCTCGACATCATGGTCAACAACGCCGGCGTCGCACCGTTCACGGCCAGCTTCGTGGAGACGCGGGCCGACGGCTTCGAGCGGTACTTCCGCGGGAACCTCGATCCGGTCGTCTTCGGCACCCGAGCGGCCGGAGAGGCCCTGCTCGCGCAGGGCTCGGGCTGCGTCCTCAACATCGCCTCCATCGACGGCTTCATCGCCGAGCCCGGTCTCGCGTACTACAACGCAGCGAAGGCCGCCGTGATCAGCCTGACGAAGACCACGGCGCTGGAGTGGGCCTCCCGAGGCGTCCGTGTGAACGCGATCGCGCCGGGCTGGATCGACACGCCCATGAACGCCGCCGAGCGCGAGGACCCCGAGGCGGAGCGCTCGATCCTTTCCCAGATCCCGATGGGCCGATGGGGCCGTCCCGAGGAGGTGGCCGCGGCCGCCGTCTTCCTCTGCTCGGATGCGGCGTCGTTCATCACCGGCGAGGTGCTCGTCATCGATGGGGGCCAGACCGTGACGAGCGCCCGAGAGGCGTGAGGGCATGGAGCTCCGAGGGGCCGTCGCCGTCGTCACCGGCGCGTCGGCGGGCATCGGCGAGAGCACGGCGCTGCTCCTGGCTCGACAGGGCGCCCACGTGGTGCTCGCGGCACGCAGGCTCGAACGGCTCCAGGCGCTCGCAGAGCGGATCGCATCCCGTGGAGGACAGGCCTTGCCGGTCAGGTGCGACGTTTCGGTCCCCGCCGACCTCGACGAGCTCGCCGCTCGGACCGAGGAGGCGTTCGACCGGTGCGACATCCTCGTGAACAACGCTGGGATCCCCGGTGGCGGACCCTTCCGGGAGCGCACCCCGGACGAGATCGAGCGGGTGGTTCGGGTGAACCTCCTCGGCGTCATGCTGGGAACGCACGCGTTCCTCCCGATGCTGATCCGACAGCGGCGAGGGCACATCGTGAACGTGGCCTCGCTGGCTGGCCGCTTCGCGACGCCCGGCTCCTCGGTGTACGGAGCGACCAAGCACGCGGTCGTGGCCTTCAGCGAATCCCTCTACTACGAGCTGAAGCCGCTGGGGGTGCTCGTCACCACCGTGAACCCCGGGTTCACGCGGACCGAGGGGTTCCCGCAGGACGACATCCCAAGGCCGCTCGTCATGCGGCGAGAGCACGTGGCCGAGGCGATCCTCGACGTCGTACGCCGAGGGCGCGCCCCCGAGGTCTCCGTCCCCCGGGCGCTCGGAGCCGCTCAGGTGTTCCGCGTCCTGACGCCGCCCCTCTACCGGTGGGGGGTCGACCGCGTCACGAAAGGCGCCGTCGCGCGGCCCGAGCGTCCCTAGCGGTTGGCGTCCAGGGCTCGGTCGTCCTCAACCGAGAGCCTCCCCGACCTGGTGGACCTTGAGCATGTTCGTGGCGGCCTTGCCCGCCGGCATGGCGGCGGCCATGACGACGGAGCCACCCTCCGGCACCGCCCCGCTCGACCGCAGCCCCTCGTCCATGAGCGCGATCATCGCGTCCGTGTCGGGCGGCCGCTGCGCGGGCACGGTGTGGACGCCCCACCGCAGGTTGAGGGACCTGCGGATCCGGGGATCCGGCACGAAGGCGTAGATCGGCACGCGGGGACGCTCGACCGAGAGGAGCCCTGCTGTCCGGCCGGTCTCCGTGTAGCACGCGATCGCGACCACGGACGTATCGTCGGCCGCGATCTGCGCGGCCGCGTGGGCGACGGCCGCGGCCTCGTTCGCGTGCTCGAGGGCGGGACCGGCCGCCCGGAACCCACCCGCGCGCTCCTCGGCCACCTCGGCGATGCGGGCGGCGGCGCGCGCTGCCTCGAGCGGGTACTCGCCGATCGCCGTCTCGCCCGAGAGCATGATCGCGTCGGCACCGTCCAGCACGGCGTTGGCGACGTCGCTCGCCTCGGCCCGGGTCGGTCGCGGCGCGTGGAGCATCGACTCGAGCATCTGTGTGGCCACGACCACCGGGCGGCCGGCGGCCCGAGCGCTCCACAGCAGCTCCTTCTGCAGGACCGGGATCTCCTCCATCGGCAGCTCCACTCCCAGGTCCCCGCGCGCCACCATGATGGCGTCGGCCTGCCCGAGGATCGCGTCGATGTCCTGGATCGCGGGGCGCGTCTCGATCTTCGCCACGATCGGCACGGCCCGCCAGCCCATCAGCGCTCGGAGCCCGATGACGTCCGCCGCGCTGCGGACGAAGGACTGCGCGACCAGATCGACCCCGATGTCGAGGGCGTTCGTCAGGGCCTCACGGTCACGCTCGGTGATCGCGGGCAGCGACAGTCGCTCGGCCGGCACGTTCACGCCCGCCCGGGAGCGCACCGAGCCTGACTTCACCACGTCGGTCAGGACCTCGGCGCCGGTCTCCCGGACGCAGAGCTCGACCGCGCCGTCGGCCAGGAGGATCCGGTCTCCCCGACGGACGTCCCGCCCGATGCCCGCGTAGGTCGTCGTCGCTCCCGACGCGTCGCCCAGCGCGCCGTCCGGACGCAGCGTGAACGTGGAGCCCGCCTCGAGACGCACCGGCTCGTCCGCGAGTTCGCCCAGCCGGATCTTGGGCCCCGGGAGGTCGGCCATCACGGCCGGCTCGGCGCCCTCGACCTCGGCGGCGCTGCGGATGGCTGTGATCGAGGCCATGTGGTCCTGCAGGGTGCCGTGGGAGAAGTTCAGGCGGAAGACGTCCGTGCCGGCGCGGATCAGCTCTGCCACGACCGAAGGATCGGCGCTCGCCGGTCCGAGCGTGCAGACGAGCTTGGCGCGCCCACCGCTCACGGCTCGAGCCCGAGCCCGGGGAACAGCGACTGGCGGACCAGGGCGATCACCCCCCGAGTCTCGGTGTCCTCGCCCCTGGAGGGCAAGGGGTCCTCGCTGAAGGTCACGGGAACCTCGCTACGGACCTGGAACTCGACGTCCTCGAGCCAGGACTCCGGCAGGTGGTCGGGCAGCTCCGCATCGGCCATCTCGGCGAAGTACAGGGTCCACGCCCGAGGGACGACCCGAGCGAACTGGTAGCCACCCCCACCGGTCGCGATCCAGCGCCCGCCGGCCGCCTCGTGAGCCAGCTCGTGCAGGATCTTGCCCGTCTCCCGGTACGCCGCGGTCGTGAGGCGCAGATGCGCAAGGGGGTCGGTCGCGTGCGTGTCGCAACCGAGCTGGGTCACCAGGACGTCGGGTCGCCACTTGCGAACGAGTGGTGGCACGACCTCGCGGAACGCGTCGAGCCACGCCTCGTCCCCCGTGCCGGGGTGGAGGGGAACGTTGACCTTCGTGCCCTCCGCCTCCCCATCGCCTCGCTCGTTCACGAACCCGGTGCCGGGGAACAGGTACTCGCCCGATTCGTGGATCGAGATCGTGAGCACGCGTGGGTCCGTGTAGAAGATCGACTGCACGCCGTCCCCGTGGTGGACGTCGATGTCGACGTACGCGACCCGCTCGACGCCGCGCGCGAGCATCCATGCGATCACCGCGGCAGGATCGTTGTACACGCAGAACCCGGAGGCGCGGCTCGGCATCGCGTGGTGCAGGCCGCCGGCGGCGTTGAACGCGTGTGCGACCCGTCCGTCGAGGACCGCTTCGGCGGCGGCGATCGACGCCCCCACGACCTGCGCTCCGGCCTCATGCATGTCCTGGAAGATGGGGTTGTCACCTGGCCCGTACCCGAACCGGGCCCATGGCCCCTCCTCCTCGTGCCCCGCGCGCTTCGTCGCATCCACGAACTCGCGTGTGTGCACGAGCAGGATCTCGTCGTCGCTCGCCGCGCGACCGGGCAGCACCTCGACGCTCGGTAGCTCCATCAGCCCACAGGCGCGGATCAGGTCCCAGGTGAACAGGACGCGCTCGGGACGCAGCGGATGCTGCGGTCCGAAGTCGTACGTACGAGCCTCGGACGCGAGGACGAGTCCGGCAGGTCCGCCCACGATTCAGCTCTCGACCGAGACGATCGCGTCGTGGGCGCGCTCGACCGCG
>DAIUEM010000173.1:0-5148 GCA_036845105.1 Actinomycetota bacterium
CTTCGCCTTCGGCGGATTCACGATCCCCTCCACCGTCAACGGCTCGAGCTCGACGCCCTCGGCGTCCGGCGGCAGCAGCGACAGGTAGACGCTCCCGCGCTCGAGCGCGAACACGAACATCTGCGCCTCGTCGGGCAGGAACGCCAGCGTCACGTTCAGGTTCGCCGTCGGATCGGGCTGCGAGTCCTCGTCACCGGTCACTGCGCTCGTCTGCGGGATGACGACCCGGAGCACCTCGACCTGCGGGACGAGGACCGTGGTGACGGACGTCCCCTGCTGCTGCCCGAGGGTAGGCGTGGCCTGGTTCCCGTCGCGCTGCTTCACGACGACGTCGTCGAACGTGGCGTACACGGTCACGTTGTCGCCGCCGGCCAGGGCGGCGCCGACCGCGCGCGGCGAGCCGAGCTGCACCGTCATCGCCTGGTGGCCGTCCGGGATGCTCAGCACGCCCCCGGGGACCTTGGCGCCCTCGACGCGCGAGACCGGGATCTGCTCGCCCCGCACGATGAACACGTTGTTCCGGCGGTTGCGCAGCTGCGCGATGTCCGTGACGGCGCCCTCGACCAGGGTGTCGCTCCGAACCTCGACCGCGGTGAACTGATCCTGGCTGATGAGCGTGTTCAGGTCGGTGTTCGCCGCGATGTCGACCTTCGACACGATGACGGAGGTGAGCTCACCACCCGTCCTCGCGTCCTGCTTCACACCACGCGTGTACAGGAACACACCTGCGGTGGCGACGGTGGCCAGGATCAGGGCCAGCACCACCACGAGACCACGTGACCGCATCTGCTATCCCCCTTTATGTCTGCTCCGATGACCGATCGGATCGGTTGTCGTTCTTCTCTCCGTCTACTCCACGAGTCGAACCGCGTTCACGCCGAAGTTCAGGCCGGTTCCCGGCAGGAACCCGCCAACGTCGGTGCCATCCCACTGGGTCTGCACGCAGAACAGCGAGTTGTTCCTCACCTCGGGCGGGATGTTCGGGCAGTTAGCCCGAGCCTGCGCCCCGTGCCACGCCCCGAGGATCCGCAGCTTCACGAAGCCGATCACCGGATAGGCCTCGGAGCTCGGCGTGATGATCGCCGGAACGCTGTCGCTCATCACGGGGAACACAAGCGTCGGGTCCGCGCTGTTCGCTCGATCCTCGAGCGCGGTGATGATGCTGTTGCCGAGCACGCCGGGGGCGGCGCACACGTACGCGTACCCCGGGTCCTCCGGGATCGTCGCGTCGAAGGGCGTCGGCGACCCACCCGGGACGATGTAGTCGACGACGTCGCTCGCTCCACCGGCGCTGGACTGACAGTCCACCGGACCCACCGTGCCGGGCGGCTGCGGCCAGCCCTCGGGGAAGTTCAGGATGCCCCACTGGCTGGAGGACGCGCTGTTCTCATCCGTGTTGTCGAACCAGAACGCGCACGCCCCTCCGGAGCCCCCCGGTCCCTGCGCCATGCACGGACCGAGCGCCGCGGAGCTGATCCGGATCGGCGTGGGGCTGGTGTAGCCCTGCGCGGGCCCCCAGACCGCTGCCGCGGTCGTCTCGATCGTCACGTCGTCGAAGCCGAGGACCGGCGCCACGAAGTAGTCCACGACCCTCGAGTACGTCACCGTCACCTTCTTGAGGCTCGATGAGAGGAGGTCGCCGGACGCGCACTCGGGGTCGATCGAGATCGTGACGGGCGTCGCGGCCGTGTCGTTCAGCCCGGCGGTCTGGTTCGCGGCCGAGGTCGCGGCGCCGGGGCCGTTCCCCGCCGCGCACTCCTGCGCCGCCGCAAGCGAGGCAGCATCGGACGCGTTCACCATGTCGCGCCGGATCCCGACCGCGCGACCGAGGTCCACGGTCAACGCGAGCATGCCGAGGAGCACCACCATCGCCAGGCCGACGATGACGGCCACGGCTCCGCGTTCGTCGTGGAAGCGCTGTCTCATTCGCATCGGAACGTCCCACTGATCTCTCGGCTGATGGTGTCGGGGAATCCGGGCACGAGGTTGTTCAGCACGCCCGTGCTGAACTCCTGATCCCAGGACACCGTGACGTTCTGCCCGATGGTGGACGTCCCCGTGCACGCCGACCCACCACCCTCGACCGAGACGGATACGGCGCTGGTGCGCGTGTAGCCGCCCGGCAGCGCCGCGTCCACCCGGTCCTGCGGGACGCATGAGGAGAAGCCAGCGGCCTGGACGGCCGCGCATCTCGCGCCCTCGCGAGCGGCGCCCTGCATGACCTGGTACTCGCTCCAGATGATCCCGAACTGGATGATCCCCACGACGAGCAACGCGAGGATCGGGAAGATCAGCGCGAACTCGACGGCGACCGCGCCGTCCTGCCCGCCTCTGCGGATCCGGTTCCCGTTCATCCCGACCTTGCTCCCTCTCGTCTGACACGTGGAGCTCGTCGGCCCCTCACTCCCCCGGGCTCGGGAGTGAGCGGCCGACGGGCCGCCCCCTGACTCGCAGGATTTCGAACTACCCAGTGACGCCCCCGAGCTCGGTTGCGCTGTCGCTGAACACGCCAAACAGAGCCAACCCGAGAGCCGTGACCGCCGCGATGATGGCGAGAGCCACCAGGAAGAGCAGGAGGCCGTACTCCGTGGCCACCGCCCCATCCTCACGCCGGAATCGGGCGAGCAGGTACGTAACACCCGCCTGAAGGGTGGAGATCATCTGTTCACCTCCTTCCAACGCGTCGCCGCCGTCAAAGATCTGTTCCGTGACTGGCTGCTACAACGGTAGGGGCGCGCCGAGACGCGCGGTATTCCGAATCCCACGGAGGTCCCGTACGCGGTTCTACGTACCTCGAGCGCATCCCTTCCCCGTCGCGGGACGGAGGATGGCTCATCGAAGGGGCCCAGACATGCGACGGATGCTGTAGGCGCCCTCATGCTCACTCCAGACTCGAGGCCGTCACGAGGCCGGAGATGCTGGCCACCCGGACGGCGGCGACCCGGGTGCCGACGCCGAGCTTCGAGTAGATCCGACCGAGGTGGGTGGTCACCGTCCGCTCACGGACGCCGAGGCGCTCGCCGATCTCGCGTGCCGTGAGGCCCTCGGCGGCCACCCGAAGGACCTGCCGCTCGCGCTGGGTCAGCTTGGTCTCGACCTCCCGGCGTCGCTCGAGGCCCTGGGCGATCTCGCGGACCCACTCGGAGGGCGGTCCGACGAGCACCATCTGGCCGTCCGCGGCGTCCCGGAGCGCCTGCAGGAACTCGAGCGGGTCCGCGTTCTTGTCCACGTAGCCGTCGGCGCCCATGAACAGCGCCCGCGAGATCGACATCGCGTCGGCCCTTGCGCCGCACCCCAGCACCGCGGTGCCGGGGTGGCGCTCACGGATGGCGCGCATCAGCCAGTAGGCGTCGCGCTCGCCCTCGAGCCCGAGCCCGATCAGGACCACGACCGCGCGCTGACGGATCCGGACGAGCCCCTCGAGCGCCTCGTCCGCCGTACCCGCCTCAAGCACGACGTCCATGTCGGGACGCTCGTCGATCAAGAGCGCGAGTCCGGCCCGCACGACCGGCAACGGGTCGACGAGCACGATGCCGAGCCGCCGACTCGGGCGCCGAAGGCCGTGCGCACGCTGGATCACCGGTCTGCTCGCCACGTTCCCTCTATCGGCCGTCGGACCGCCCGACTGAAACCCCTGGTCAGGACAGTTCGACAAGACCGATCGCGGATGCCTTCGAGACCGCCTGGACGCGGTTGCGGACGCCCAGCTTCCGGTACAGCTTCGAGATGTGCGTCTCGACCGTCCGAGGGCTCAGCCTCAGCCTCGTGGCCACCTGTTTCACGGTGAACCCGCGGCTCAGCAACTCGAGGATCTGCAGCTCACGCTGCGTCAGCACCGCCCGGATGTCGGAGGACTGACGCGTCCGCCTCGCCATCTCACCGAGCTGGGACACGGCGATCCGCTCCTGCTCGGGCGTGAAGACGCGCTCGCCGGCGGCCACGCGCAGCAGGGCGTCGGCGATGAACCGCATGCCGGCGGTCTTCTCCAGGTACCCGTCGGCCCCGACGCGGATCGCCTCGAACACCGCCTCCTCGTCCGTGCGACCGGTGAGCACGAGGATGCGGCCGGCCGTCCCCTCGGCGCGGAGCGCCCGGGCGACGTCGAGCCCTTGGAGCGCGCCCGGCAGCGACAGGTCGAGCACCACGACGTCCGGATGCAGGCCCCGGCACGCCTCGACGGCCTCCTCGCCCGTCGCGGCCTCCCCGGCGAGCGCGAGCCCCGGCGTGTGCTCGCACGCGAGCCGCACGACGCCGCGGAGCACGGGGTGGTCCTCGACGACGAACACCTGGACGTCGGCTCCGGTGCGGGAGCGTTGAGTCATCGCCCCGAAGGCTATACCGGGTCTCAGGCCGACCGGGTGGTCGGCGCGAACCCGTACCGCCACGCGAGGGTCACGGCCTCGAGCCGCGAGTGCACGCCGAGCTTCGCGAGGATGTTCTTCACGTGGCTCTGCACCGTGAGCGCGGTGATCCCGAGCCGATCGGCGATCTCGGGGATCGAGCCCCCGGCGGCGAGCGCGCGCAGGATCTCGGCCTCGCGCGGCGTGAGGCGTCGCAGGCCGAGCCGCCCCGAGGAGGGCTGGCGTCCCGCCCGGAGCTCGGAGAGGACCGCCGCGAGGTCGGCCTCGGGCATCACGAACTCGCCGGCGGCGGCCCGCTGCACCACGTCCATCAGGTCGTCAACGGCGCGCGTCTTCGGCACGTAGCCGCGGGCGCCGGCCGCGATCGCCGTCGCCACGATCGCGGGGTCCTCGAGGCCCGTGATCACGATCACCTTCGTATGGGGACACGCCTCGCGGATCCAGCGGGTGGCCTCGACGCCGTCGACGTCGGGCAGGTCGATGTCCATGAGGACGACGTCCGGCGGCTGCTCCCGGCACATCCGGAGCGCTTCGTTCGCGTCCTTCGCCGCGCCGAGCAGACGCACGTCGGACTGCTGCTCGAGCAGCAGCGTGAGTGCTTCGGAGAACATCTCATGGTCGTCGACCACGAGGACCTCGATCACGTTCCGGCTCCTCCTTCCTCAGATGTTTCGGCCGCGGACGTGGAAGGTTTGAGGATGGATCGCGGATCGGTTCGCTCGCGCGGTCGCGAGCCCCTCCCCTCGCCGTCCTCCCCCGAGGGCATGGAGCGCACCACGGGGACCGA
>DAIUEM010000174.1:0-5133 GCA_036845105.1 Actinomycetota bacterium
TGGGACGCCGTCCGCAAGGCGTGGGTGGACCCGCCACGGCAGGACGCCCGAGCGCCGCTGCGCCCGGCCGAGTGGCGCGACGCCGGCGCCCGCCTGATCGGCGGCTGCTGCGGGATCGGTCCCTCGCAGATCGCGACGATCGCGCAGACGCTCCGTCCCGCCGCCTGACGCCCTCGGTCAGCCCCCGCGCTCGACCGCGAACGCGCCGTACCCGACCACGCGCCACGGTTCGCCGGCCGTGTCGGCCGAGGTCCGCAGGTCCAGGAGCCGCACGAGGAGGTCGTCGCGCCGTGCGAGCTCGACGAGGCCGCGCAGCGCGAACGAGCCGCACGCGTCGTCGCGCCCGATCCGCTCCGGCTCGCGCGCCAGGACCGCGTCGGCGGTCCGCCGGTCCAGCGTCCTCGCGGTCGCGTCGTCCAGGTAGTGGCTGAGGTCGGTGCTGACGACGACGAGCGCGTACGGCAGGAGCGCGGCGATCAGGTCGGCGACGGCCGCGGCCTCCGAGACCCCGACCGCGATCGGCAGCGCCTGGAACCCCGCGCCGAGGGCTCGCTGGAGGAACGGCAGCTGGACCTCGATCGCGTGCTCGGGCTCGTGCGCCCGCTCGTCCACGACCGCCCCCGCGGCCGCGGCGGTCTCGCGGAGCGCCGGGTCGATCGAGACGACCCCGAGCGGCGTGCGCCAGCCGTCGGCCGCCGTGACCGCGGCGCCCACGAGCGGCACGAAGTGGGCCGGACCGAGCAGCGCCACCCGCGCGATCGCTCGGTTCCCCAGGAGGGCGTAGGCCGTCGCCGCCACGGGACCCGAGTACACGTACCCGGCGTGCGGGACGACCAGCGCGAGCGGCTCGCCCACGGCCTCGGCAGGCCGGGCGCCGGCCAGCAGCCGGTCGACGTCCGCCGCCAGCTCGTCGGGGTCGGCGGGATAGAACGCGCCGGCGACGGCGGGCGGCCGCTCGGTGGCCGTGCGTCCGGCGGTCATCGGCCCACCCCGATCCGCACCGGCACCCGGCGCGAGCCCCACGCGCCCGGCTCGGCCTCGAACACACCAGGGATCGCCTCGCCGCAGCGCGCGCATCGGCCGCCGGGGTCGAGCGTCCACGCGCCCAGCTCGTACCCGTCGCGCTCGATCAGGAGCGCGCCGCACGAAGGGCAGCGCGTGCTCTGCCCCTCGACGTCGGAGACGTTTCCCGTGTACGCGTACCGGACGCCGTTCGCCGTCGCGATCGCCCTCGCGCGAGAGAGCGTGGACGGCGGCGTCGGCGGTCGGTCGCGCATCTTCCAGTCCGGGTGGAAGGCGGTGAAGTGCATCGGCACGTCGGGGCCGAGACGCTCGACCGCCCAGCGCGTCATCCCGTCGATCTCGTCGCTCGAGTCGTTCAGCCCCGGGATCAGCAGCGTCGTGAGCTCCACCCACACCGAGGTCTCGCGCACCGCGTACTCGATCGTCTCGAGCACCGGGGCGAGCGCGCCCAGGCAGACGCGCCGGTAGAAGTCCTCGGTGAACGCCTTCAGGTCGATGTTCGCCGCGTCCACGTGCGGCAGGAGCGCCTCCCGCCCCTGGGGGGTCGCGTACCCGGCCGTGACCGCGACCGTGCGGATCCCGCGCTCGCGGCACGCGGCCGCCACGTCGACCGCGTACTCGAGGAAGATCACCGGGTCGTTGTAGGTGAACGCGACGCTCCGGCAGCCCGTCCGCACCGCCGCCTCGGCGATCGCCCCCGGCGTCGCGGCGGCTGCCAGCGTGTCGGTCTCGCGCGACTTCGAGATGTCCCAGTTCTGGCAGAACCGGCAGCCCAGGTTGCAGCCGGCCGTCCCGAAGGACAGCACGGCCGTCCCGGGCAGGAAGTGGTTCAGCGGCTTCTTCTCGATCGGGTCGACGCAGAACCCGCTCGAGCGCCCGTACGTGGTGAGGACGACCTGGTCCCCGACGCGCGCCCGGACGAAGCAGAAGCCCCGCTGGCCCTCGTGCAGCGCGCACGCGCGCGGGCACACGTCGCAGCGCACGCGCCCGTCCGGGAGCGGGTGCCACAGAGCGGTCGGACGGCCCGCGAGCTCGTGCATCGGTCCGCTCCATCATGCACCCACCCGTCCAGGCGGTCACGGCCGCGAGCGCTGAGTCCGGCGGAGGTCCGGCGAGGGGCGCCCGCGACCCTCGCCGGCACCACCGATGACCCCGGGAGCGTCGCCCGCCCGCACCAGCGGCTAGCCTGCCGACGATGCTGCCGCTCGTCCTCGCTTTCGGCTCCGGCATGGCCTGGGGGACGGCGGACTTCCTCGGGGGCCTGTCCGCGCGCACGCTGCCGCTCGTCACCGTCTCGCTCGTCTCGCAGGCGGCCGGGTTGGTGCTGCTCGGCACCGTCGGGCTCGTGCGCGGCGAGGGTCCGAGCGACGCCGACGCGGTCGTCCTGGGCGTCGCCGCCGGGGTGCTCGGGGCCGTCGGCCTGACCGCGCTCTACCGAGCGCTCGCGATCGGCCGGATGAGCATCGTCGCCCCGACCGCCGCGCTCTCGGGCGTCGTGCCGCTGGTGTGGGGGCTCCTCCGGGGCGAGCGTCCGAGCGCGATCCAGTTCGCCGGCGTCGCGCTCGCCGTCGCGGGGATCGCGCTCGCGGCCACGTCCCGAGACGACCGGGGCGAGCGCACGACCGCGGGCCTCGGCCTCGCGCTCGTCGTCGCGGTCACGCTCGGGACGGTGGTCCTGCTCCTCGACGAGGCCGGCCGCGTCGATCCGACGTGGGGGCCGCTCATGCTGCGCGTCACCGCGATCACGCTGTTCGCCATCGTGTTCCTGGTCACCCGCCCCTCGTTGCGGATGCGGCCCGTCGAGACCGGGCGCCTGATCTCGGTCGGGCTGATCGACAACGGAGGGAACCTCGCCTTCGCGTACGCCGCCGACGCCGGGGGCCTGCTCGTCCTCACGTCGGTGCTCGGCTCGCTCTACCCGGTGGCCACGGTGCTGCTCGCGCGGTTCGTGCTCCACGAGCGCCTGACCCCGCTCCAGATGGCCGGCGTCGTCGGCGCGCTCGCCGGCGTCGTGCTGATCGCCGCCGGCTGAGTCAGCCGGCCAGCTCGGCGACGCGGTCGAGGAGGATCTCGGCCGAGGCGCGGTTCGTCGCGATCGGCACGTCGTGCACGTCGCACACCTTCATCACGGCCTGGATGTCCGGCTCGTGCGGGTGCGCGGTGAGCGGGTCGCGGAAGAACACCACCGCGTCGACGTCGCCGTGGACGATCATCGCGCCGATCTCGAGGTCGCCGCCCTGCGGTCCGCTCGCCACGCGCCGGATCTGCAGGTCGAGCTGCGACGCGAGCAGCGAGCCGGTCGTGGCCGTGGCGACCAGGTCCAGCCGCCCCAGCAGCTGCAGGTGCTCCTTGGCGAAGCGCAGGAGGTCGTCCTTCTTGCCGTCGTGCGCGATGAGCGCGAGCGTGTACCTGTCCTCGGACATGGTTGCACCCTACCCCTCAGCTCTGGAACCCGAGCCCGAGCCGGTCGAGCAGCCGCAGCCACGCGCCCTCCTCGCCCGTCCGGTCGAGCCGCTCGTAGGCCCGGACCGTCGCGCCGATGCCGAGCGATCGCGCGGGCTCGGGCGGGAACGGCACCGGCTTCGATCGGACCATCCGCAGGGCGGTGCGCTCGGTCTCGAGCCCGTCCACCAGGTCGAGCGCCGTCCGAGCGCCGAACCGCGTGGCGCCGACGCCGAGGCCTGTGTAGCCGGCCGCGTACGCGACCCGCCCGCCGAGCGCGCTACCGAAGAACACCGAGAACCGGCTGCACGTGTCGATCACGCCGCCCCAGCGGTGCGTGAACCGGACGCCCTCGAGCGCGGGGAACGTCTCGAAGAAGTGGCGCGCGAGCCGGGTGTGGACCTCGTCGTCCAGCTCGAACCGCCGGCGGACGCCGTTGCCGAAGTGGTACGTCGCGTCGTACCCGCCCCACAGGATCCGGTCGTCGGCGGACAGGCGGAAGTAATGGAACTGATTCGCGGCGTCGCCCAGGCCCTCGCGGCCCGCCCACCCGATCGCACGCATCTGCTCCGCCGAGAGCGGCTCCGTCATCAGGACGTGGTCGTAGACCGGCACGACGAAGCTGCGGAGCCGTCGCAGGAGCGGCGGGAACGCGTTCGTCGCCAGGATCGCGCGCTCGGCCAGGGCCGACCCGCGCTCGGTCCACAGGCGGACGCCCGCGCCCTCGCGCTCGATCGCCCGGACCGGCGAGCGCTCGTGGATCCGCACGCCCAGGCCGAGCGCCGCGTCGCGGAGCCCCCACGCGAGCTTCGCCGGGTGCACGAGCGCGTGACCGTCGCCGCCGATCCGCAGCCCCCCGATGTACACGGGCGAGCGCAGGATCGCCTGCGTCGCGGCGTGGTCGAGCACCTCGACGGGGTAGCCGAAGCGCGCGGAGCGTCGCACCGCCTGGGGGAACCACTCGGCCTCGTGCGGGCGTCGCGCGAGGAGCACCATCGCCGTCGGCTGCAGCTCGGCGTCGATGCCGTACTGCTCGACGGCGTCGACCAACCCCCGGTACGTCTCCATCCCCTGGCGCTCGAGCTCGTCGATCTCGTCCGGGAAGCGCCGCACGCCGTTCTCGAGCGAGTGCGTGAGCGAGTACGACAGGAACCCCCCGTTGCGACCGCTCGCCGCCCAGCCGACGCGACCGCCCTCGAGCAGCAGGACGTCGCGCCCGGGGTCGAGCTCCTTCGCCTCGATCGCGGCCCACAGGCCCATGAAGCCACCGCCCACGACCGCCAGGTCCGCCCTCGCCTCGCCGGAGAACGTCGGCAGCGCGTCGGGGCGGCTCGGATCGTCGAGCCAGAACGACAGCGGCTTCGCGTCGGCGAACGAACGGGCGACCGGGTCGGGCACGGCGGAAGCCTACCCGCGCCGGACCGCGGGGCGGGCGTCACGGACCACTAGACTCCGGCGCGATGACACGCCCGCTGCGCGTCGGGATCCAGCTCCCCGAGGTCGAGCGCGAGGTTCGCTGGCCCGAGTACCTGGCCATGGCCCGAGCCGCCGAGGAGGTCGGCTTCGACTCGGTGTGGATGGGCGATCACCTCCTGTATCGCGACGATGGCCGCCCCGAGCGCGGGCCCTGGGAGGCATGGACGATGCTCGCCGCCCTCGCCGCCGTGA
>DAIUEM010000175.1:0-5124 GCA_036845105.1 Actinomycetota bacterium
CGGACCGATCGGACGTGGTCGGGGAGTTCGCGATGGGCGACGCGGCGCAGGTGGACGCCGCGGTCGACGCGGCGCTCGGTGCGGCCCCTGCCTGGGCGGCGGCCACGCCGGCCGAGCGGTTCACCGCCCTCGACGCGATCGGTGCCGAGCTCGGCTCGCGCGCCGAGGAGCTCGGCACCCAGCTCTCGCGCGAGGAGGGCAAGCCGAAGGCGGAGGGCGTCGCCGAGGCGCAGCGCGCCGCGTGGATCTTCAGGTTCTTCGCCGGCGAGGCGCTGCGGATCCCGGGCGAGCACGTGCGCTCGGTCCGTCCGGGCGTGGACGTGGACGTGCTGCGCGAGCCGCTCGGCGTGGTCGGGATCATCACGCCGTGGAACTTCCCGCTCGCGATCCCGGCGTGGAAGATCGCCCCGGCGCTCGCGTACGGCAACGCCGTGGTGTTCAAGCCGGCGCAGCTCGTGCCGGCGAGCGCGTGGTCGCTGACCGAGATCCTCTCGCGCGCCGGGCTGCCGCCGGGGACGTTCAACCTGGTGAACGGCGGCGGCTCGACGGTCGGCGACCGGATCATCCATCACCCGGAGATCCGCGGCGTCACCTTCACGGGCTCGCAGGCCGTCGGGCGGCAGGTCGCGCTCGCGTGCGCCGAGCGCTTCGCGCGGGCCCAGCTCGAGATGGGCGGGAAGAACCCGCTCGTCGTGCTCGACGACGCCGACCTGGACGTCGCCGTGGACTGCGCGATCCAGGGCGCGTTCTTCCAGACCGGCCAGCGCTGCACGGCCTCCTCGCGCCTGATCGTCACCGACGGGATCCACGACGCGTTCGTCGAGGCCATGGTCGACGCCATGCGCGGGCTCCGGGTGGGCCACGCGCTCGAGGACGGCACACAGATCGGCCCGGTCGTCGACGACGCTCAGCTGAAGCAGGACGAGGAGTACCTGCGGGTCGGCCGCGACGAGGGCGCCGAGGTGGCGTGGGGCGGCGAGCGCCTCGAGCGCGACACCGACGGGCTGTTCCTGTCGCCGGCGCTGCTCGTGAACACGACGAACGACATGCGGGTGAACCGGGAGGAGATCTTCGGGCCCATCGCGACGGTCGTCAGGGTCGCCGACACGGACGAGGCGCTCGCCGCGGCGAACGACACCGAGTACGGCTTGTCGGCGGGCGTGTGCACGACGTCGCTGAAGCACGCCACCCGGTTCCGCGACGGCCTGCAGGCCGGGATCGTCACCGTGAACCTGCCGACCGCCGGCGTCGACTTCCACGTGCCGTTCGGCGGCACGAAGGGCTCGAGCCAGGGGAGCCGCGAGCAGGGCCGCTACGCCGTCGAGTTCTTCACGACCGTGAAGACCGCGTACGTCCGCCCGTAACCGGCACGGGCGGACGTACGCGGCGGTCCTTCCGGGGGGAAGGGTCAGTACCGGGGCTCCTCCTGCGTCGCGGCCATCGCGTCGCTCTTCGCGCCCTCGGGCGTCATCACGAACCACACGTCGCCCACGCCCTCGCCGTTCGCCTGGCCCGGCCCCGTGTCGCCGATGTACCGGTACAGCGGCCAGCCGTCGTACGTGACCTGCATCTGCCCGCTCTCCGGATTCTCGACGGTCCCGAGGTCCTTCGGCAGGTCGCCGGCATCCGGCACCGCGTCGACGATCGCGGGCGGCCAGTTCGCCGCGCAATCCTCGGTGCACGTCACCTCGCCCTGCTCGTCCGGCAGGAAGTAGTAGAGCGTGAAGCCCTCGGCGTCCACGAGGACCTCGCCGACGCCACTCACCTCCGCCGTCGTGATCCCGCCGGTCATCCCGGTCCCATCGGTGGCGCCGGTCTCGGCCACCGGGCTCGGCGAGTCTCCGCCGGCCTGCGCCGGCTCGTCGTCCCCGCACGCCGCGAGGAACCCTCCGACCAGGAGTAACACCAGCACCGTCCACGCGATCCGGATCCGCCTCATCGTCATCACCCTTTCCGCGTCTCGAGGCGCCGAGCGGACCCGCGTGTTCCGCTCAGGCTCGAGGTGTACGGGCGGGACGGCGCGACGGTTCACGTCGTCGCGGACGGACGTCCCCGGTGAGGTAGCGCTGTACCGTCGGCGCGATCGCGGCGACCAGGTCCTCGTCGTCCGCGCTCGCCACCGGCTCGAGCCGCAGCACGAACCGCGCGAGCCCGAGGCCGACGATCTGCGTGGCGACGAGCGACGTTCGGTACTCGGCGTCCTCGTCGTCGACGAACCCGGCCACGGTGCCGAGGATCGCGGCCTTCACGAACCCGCGGAGCATCTCGGCCGCCTGGTCGTTCGTCACGGCCGCGCGCAACAGGCCGATCGTCTGCTCGCGGGCCTCGGCCTGACTCCAGAGCCCGAGCACCGTGCGCACGATCGTCTCGCCCAGGCGGTCGCGGCCGGCCTCCAGCGCCGGGGCGAGGGCCTCGCTCGGCACGATCGGGAAGCGCATGGCCGCGACGAACAGCCGCTCCTTCGTCCCGTAGAAGTGGTGCACGAGGGCCGGGTCGACCCCGGCGTCGGCGGCGATGCCACGGATCGTGGCGCCGTCGTATCCGTGCTCGGCGAACCGCGCGCGGGCGGCCTCCAGGATCGCCTCGCGCGTGGTGCTCTCGCCAGAGCGCCGGCCGGTCCGCCGGTGGCTCGCTGCGGTGCGCGCGCTCATGCCGCCGCGCCCCCCCGCTCGCCGAGCGTGAGCTGGAGGAACCGCTCCTCGAGCGTGGCTCCGGCCTCGCCGACCTCGGCCGGGACGTCGCCGAGCGCGCGGGCCACCTCGGCTGGATCGACGCCCGGCACGCGGAGCGTCCGCCCGACCAGCGCGGCCGACATCCCCCGCGCCTCGAGCGCCTCGAACGCGCGAGCCCACGCATCGGTGTGGACGACCGCGACGCGCGTGTCGCCGACGATCTGCGCCACCGTCCCCTCGGCGACGACGCGGCCGTCGGCCATGACGACCAGCCGGTCGCACTCCTCGGCCTCCTCCATGTGATGGGTCGTGACGAGCGCGCCCGCGCCGGCGTCCGCGGCCTCGCGGATCGTCTCCCACAACCGGGCGCGCGCGAGCGGGTCGACGCCGGAGGTCGGCTCGTCGAGCACGAGGAGGTCGGGCCGGTGGGCGAGCGCCTGCGCGAACGCCACCCGCCGCTGCACGCCGAGCGAGAGCCTGCCGACGAGCGTGCCGGCGTACGGACGGATCGTGGCCGGGAGCGTCCCCGCCTCGCCGCCGAACACCGAGCGGGCGAACGCGAGGTTCTCGTCGGGCGTGAGGTCGTCGTACAGGCCGAGGCCCTGCGGCACGTAGCCGATCCGCCGACGCGTCTCGCGCGAGGGGGAGCGGCCGAACAGGCGGACCGACCCGTCCGTCGGCGGCAGCAGGCCGAGCATGATCCGGATCAGCGTCGTCTTGCCGGCGCCGTTCGCGCCGAGCAGCCCCACGACCTCGCGCGGCGCCACGTGGAGGTCGACGTCGTCGACCGCGACGAGGTGCGCGAACCGGCGCGTCACGCGGGCCGCCTCCGCGAGCGGCGTCATGCGGCCTCACCTCCCACGTCCGAGCGCTCCAGCTCGCGTGCGAGCGCCGCGACCGTCACGGCGTCGTGCAGGTCCGGGCGGACCGGATCGCCCTGCGACGCAGCGTCGCCGGCGCCGTCGGGGGACCAGGTCCGCCACCTCGCGCCCCGTCGCCACGAGCGTCGGGCGGCATCGCCGCTCGGGCGGGCGGTCGAGGTGCGGATCGTGCCCGGCACGGCCGCGGCGATCCGGTCCGGCGTGCCCTCGGCCAGGGCGCGCCCGTCGTCGAGCGCGAGGACCCACGACGCGCGCTCGGCCTCGTCGAGGTAGGCGGTCGCGAGGACGACCGCGGCACCCTCCGACGCCGCGCGCGCGATCAGCCACCACAGGTCCGCGCGACTCACGGGGTCGATCCCGGTGGTGGGCTCGTCGAGGACGAGGAGCTCGGGGCGGTGGAGCATCGCACGGATCACGCCGAGCTTCTGCCGCATCCCGCCCGAGAGGTTGCCCGCCGGCCGGTCCCGAGCCTCGGTCAGGCCGGTCCGGTCGAGGAACGCGGCGGCGCGCTCGCGGGTCTCGGCCTCGGAGATGCCGTAGGCGGTGGCCGAGAAGGCGAGGTTCTCCTCCACCGTGAGGTCCGGGTACGTCCCCGAGGTCGAGGACAGGTAGCCGATCCGCCGTGCGTCCGGCCGGCGGACCTCGCCGTCGTCGGGTGCGAGCGCGCCGACCAGGCATCGCAGGAGCGTCGTCTTGCCGGCGCCGTCGCCGCCGACGACCGCCGTCACGCGACCCGCCGGGACCTCGAGCGAGACGCCCTCGAGCGCCGTGTGGTCTCCGAAACGAACGGTCATGCCCCGCACGCCCCAGCTCACGACGCCACCGCCTCGAGCTCGGGCTCGGCCTCGTGCCGCCGGCGGCCGGCCGGGGCGAGGGACCGGCGGAACCGCAGCGTCGCCAGGCCGAACACGACCGCGCCGAAGATCGCGAGGAAGACGTAGGAGGGCCACAGCGTGAGGATCGAGGCGCCGCGGATCATCACGCCGCGGGCGATCTCGACGAAGTAGGTGAGCGGCAGCAGGTAGCCGATCCAGCGCACGCCGGCCGGCATCGACGACAGGGGGAAGATCAGCCCGGAGAGCATCACCTGGGGCAGCAGCATCATGAGCGCGAGCTGGATCGCCTGCCCCTGGTTCTCGGACACGCTCGAGATCAGGACGCCGAGCCCGAGCGTCACGAACAGGAACAGCACCGCGCCGAGCGCGAGCGCCAGCACCGACCCTCGGAACGGGACCCCGAACAGCCAGATGCCGGCGACGATCACGACGACCATGTCGAGCGCCGCGACGACGAAGTACGGCGCGATCTTGCCGAGGAAGACGTCGGCCGGTCGCAGCGGCATCACCGCGAGCTGCTCGAGCGTGCCCGCCTGCCGCTCGCGGACCACCCCGAGGCTCGTGATGATCGTGCCGACGAACAGCAGGATCATCGCGGCGAGCCCGGGGACCATGATCGCCGAGGTCTCGAGGTCCGGGTTGAACAGGATCTCGACGTCGACGGCGAGCCCCTGCGGCGCGCGCTCCGCGATCGCCGAGACGGCCGCCTTCGTCCCCGTCGCGATGAACAGCTGC
>DAIUEM010000176.1:0-5123 GCA_036845105.1 Actinomycetota bacterium
TTCCTGTTCGAATCGGTGGTGCCCGGCGAGCGCTGGGGGCGCTACTCGATCCTCGGCTACCGCGCCCGCACCGAGGGCAAGTATCCCTCCGGCGGCAACGCGATCCGCCTGATCAGCCAGGCGGTCCAGCACCTCGAGGCGCCCGAAGGGCTGGCTGCGCGCTTCTCGCAGGCGCTCATCGGGTACATCGCCTACGACGCGGTTCACCCGGTCCACGGGATCAAGCCGTGGTCCAACGAGGGCGACCTCGCGCGGATGTCGGCGTTCGTCCGCGAGGAGCTCGACCGCGGCGACACGCGTGGCGTCGCGTTGTTCTCGGCGTCGGGGGCCGGGCTGTGGGAGTCGGTGCAGCTGCCGCGGCCCGTCCGCGACCGTGCGTTCGTGGGCCCCAGAGCCGAGCTCCGCATGCTCGAGGTGTTGCTCGAGACCCACGGGGCGACTTGCACCGCCCTCGCCGACTACGAGAAGGCGCGGATCTTCCTGCTCCAGCTCGGACGCGTCGAGGAGGTCCGAGACGTCTGGGACGAGGTCCCGGGGCGCCACGACCAGGGCGGCCGCTCGCAGATGCGGATGCAGCGCCACGTCGACGACCATCGCCGACAGCACCTCAAGCACGTCGCCGACGCGCTGTTCCGGCTCTGGAAGGCCCGAGGGTTCGAGAACCTGGTGCTCGCCGGCCCCGGCGAGGCGCACCGGGAGCTCGAGGCCGACCTACACGAGTACCTACGCCGGCGCCTCCGAGCCCGGATCACGCTCCCGATGACCGCCTCGACGCTCGACGTCCGCGCCCGCACGCTGCAGGTCGAGGAGGATCTCGAGCGCGATGCCGAGCGGACGATGGTCCGGCGGCTGTCCGAGGGCGCCGCGGCCGGATCCGGCGCGGTCACGGGCCTCGAGGACACGCTGGCGGCGCTGTCCGAGGGGCGGATCGGGACGCTCGCGGTCCGGCTGGACCTCGAGGAGCCGGGCGCGCGGTGCGAGGTGTGCGGACGGCTCTCGGACGAGGCGCGGGCGCGGTGCCCGGCCTGCGGCGGACGGATGCGGGCGATCCCCGACGTCGTCGAGCTTGCGGTGGCCACGGCGTACGGGCAGGGATGCCGCGTCGAGACGGTCGTGACGGACGAGGGGCTCACGGACGTCGGCGGCATCGGGGCGCTGCTCCGATTCTGATCCCCGCGATGAGCGATCACGGACAGGCGATCGGCGTCGACGTCGGCGGGTCGAAGATCCTCGCCGTCCGGACCGCGTGGGACGGCGGCATCCTGGACCGGGCCGCGGTCGCGACGCCCGCGGACGATCAGGAGGCCACGATGGCCGCGATGATCGACGCGGCGCGCTCGCTCATGACGGCGGACGTGCTCGCGGTCGGCGTCGGGGCCGCGGGGATGGTGGATGTCGCGAACGGGGTCCTGCGGTACGCGCCGAACCTCGCGTGGCGCGACCTGCCGATCGCCGAACGCATGGGCGCGGCGCTCGGCATGCCGTGCCAGCTGGACAACGACGCGAACGTCGCGGCATACGCGGAGTTCCGGTTCGGCGCCGGCCGCGGCCATCGGTACGTGCTGCTCGTGACGGTGGGGACCGGCATCGGGGGCGGCATCATCGTCGACGGCCGGATGTTCCGGGGCGCGCACGGTTTCGCCGCCGAGATCGGCCACTTCGTCGTCGAGCCGCTCGGCCCGGTCTGCGGCTGCGGGAACCACGGCTGCTGGGAGACGGTGGCGTCCGGCTCGGCGATCGGGCGGCTCGGACGCGACGCCGCCAGGGAGGGGCCCGGCTCCGTCCTGGCGCGTCTGGCTGGCGGCGACCCGGACGCGGTGACGGGTGCCACGGTGACGCGCGCCGGCCTGGACGGCGATCCGACGGCGATCGGGATCCTCGGCGAGGTCGGGACCCGGCTCGGCGTCGGGATCGCCGGCCTCGTGAACATCCTCGATCCTCAGGTGGTCGTCGTCGGGGGTGGGGCGATCGCGGCGGGCGACCTCCTGCTCGAGCCGGCGAGGGCCGCCTACCACGACACCGTCGAGGGCCCGGCCTGGCGTCCCTCGGTCCCCATCGTGGCGGCGCAGCTCGGACCCGACGCGGGGGCCGTGGGGGCGGCGGCGCTCGCGCTCGAGGAGCTCGGGCGCCTGCCGTGACGACGCCGCGTCGGGAACGCATCGAGGGCCGGCCGTGAAGGTCGGCTTGATCCTGCCCCTGTTCTCGGGGGATCCGGCGAAGGTCCTCGCGTTCGCGCGGCGCGCCGAGGATCTCGGGTACGACGGCGTGTTCGCCTTCGACCACTTCTTCCCGCCGGGAGCCGCGCCGGACCGCCCGTCGCTCGAGGCCTTCTCGACGCTCGCGTCGGTCGCGGCCGTGACCGAGCGGATCGCGATCGGCACGCTCGTCGCGCGGGCGTCCCTGCGCCCGGCGGGCCTCGTCGCGAAGCTCGCGACCTCGCTCGACGACCTGAGCGGCGGCCGGATGATCCTCGGCCTCGGGACCGGCGACGCGATGAACCGGTCGGAGCACGACGCGTTCGGCGTGCGGTTCCTCGACGCGTCGGAGCGGCGCCCGCACCTGGTCGAGACGGTGCGGGCCGTGAGGGCGCTGCTCGGAGGCGAGGCGTGGGTCGGCGGCTCGTGGGTGTCGCCGATGCACGGCCCGCTCCTGCCGGGCCCGCCCTCCCCGGGGCCGCCGGTGTGGGTGGGCGGCTTCGCCGACGCGGTCGTCCGGATCGCGGCGGCGGAGGCCGACGCGTGGAACGGCTGGGGGATGTCGCTGCCGGAGTTCACCCGGAAGACCGACCTGATGCGACGGTCGGCGGCGGAGCGGAGCCGCACGGTCGAGGCGACCTGGGCCGGCATCGTCGTGGTCGGTCGCGACGACGACGAGGCCGAGGCGATGCTCGAGGAGCGGCGCCGCCGGAGGGTCTGGGGGTCGAACGCGTGGGCCGGAAGCGTGCGCTCGCTGACCCGATGGCTCGAGGGGCTCGAGACGGCCGGCGCGAGCTGGGCGGTGCTCGTCCCAGCCGGGGCGCCCGACCGCGTCGAGATGATCGCCGAGGTCCTCCCCCGCATCCGGGGCCGCGCGTGATCGCCTCGCACCGGCTGAAGCGGAAGAAGCGAGCGCTCCGGCGCGAGGTGCTGGCGCGACGCGACGCGCTCCCGCCCGGGGACCGGGCCGAGCGGAGCCGACGGATCGCCGATCGCCTCCTCGCCCTGCCCGAGGTCGAGCGCGCCGGGACCGTGATGGCGTTCTCGTCCTTCGGGTCCGAGGTCGACACGGGGCCGATCCTCGAGCAGCTGGCTGACCGAGGCGTCCGTCTGGCCCTGCCGCGGATCCTCGAGCGCGAGATCGAGCCGGTGACGTACCGGCCGGGCGATCCCGTGACCGTGGCGGCGTTCGGCGCGCTCGAGCCGTCGGCGGGAGAGGAGCTCGAGGCGACCGAGGTCGACGTCGTCCTCACGCCGGGCGTCGCGTTCGACCCCGAGGGCTTCCGGGTGGGCTACGGCGGCGGGTTCTACGACCGGTTCTTCCGCCGCATCCGCGAGGACGCCTTCCGCGTGGCGATCGGGTTCGCGGTCCAGGTCGAGCCCGCGGTGCCGCACGGGCTCGCGGACCTTCCCGTCGACGCCCTCGTCACCGAGGACGGGGTGATCCGCCGCCCGCGAGGCTGACCCGCGTCCGGGGACGGTCCGGTCGCCGGCGCTCAGCCGACGAACACCTGCACCTCCCACGTCGCCCCGTCGGCGCGGACGATGCCGAGGCCGATGCGCTCGAAGCACCGGCTCAGGATGTTCTCGCGGTGGTCGCGGCTCCTCATGAACCGTCGTTCCACCGAGCGGATCGTGCGGCCGACCCCGACGTTCTCTCCCGCGCACCGCCACCCGCTCGGCTTCGGGAAGGACAGGTCCGAGTGGAAGATGTCCCCGGTCCGCGCCATCCGACGGGCGTGTCGCTCGGCGTAGCGGGACAGGGGTCTGGTCGCGCGAAGGACGTCGAGCCCCCGCTCGCGCCGGTCCTCGTTCACGGCGATGAGCGCCCGACGCTCGGCGCGACCGAGCGCGAAGGCCGGGCCCGCGAGGAGCGCGAGGGCCAGGAATGCGGCGACCACGCGTCTCGGGCGGACCGTGCGGGCGACGATCGGGATCACGACGCAGAGGCTGACGATGAGGAGCAGCTCGTCGACGGACACGGACATCCCCCTTCCGTCTCGGCTTCCCATGCTGCAGGTCCGTGTCAAGTCCCCAGCTCGGGGGCGTCACGGACCGGCTCCGGGAGGCCGCCGTCACCTGCGGTATTGAACGGCGAGTCAAGCCCGTGCTTGGATAGGGCCCAGCCGAGCGGATGGGGGAGCACATGGCGGAGGAGGAGGCGATCAGGACCGCGTTCCACGACGTCACCGCGGCGCAGGGCGGGAGCCACGTCGCCGATGGTGGATGGCTGTGGCTCGAGGGCTTCGGCGACGTCCGCAAGGAGTACGAGGCGGCGCGCGACCAGGTGGCCGTGTGGGACGTCTCGCCGCTCAACAAGTGGGAGTTCCGCGGTCCGGACGCTCGGCGGGCTGCGCAGCACGTCTTCTCGAACGACGCCACGAACCTCGACGTCGGTCAGGTGCGGTACGGCGCGTTCCTCGACCACGACGGGCTCATGGTCGACGACGGCACCGTCTACAACACCGGCCGGCCCGACCACTGCTGGGTCATGACGAACGGCAAGGACCATCAGGACTACTTCCGCGAGATGCTCGACGGCTACGAGGTCGAGGTCGAGTGGATCGCGCCGCAGATGCCGCACCTCGGCGTGATCGGGCCGCGCTCTCGCGAGGTCGTCCAGACGCTCACCGACGCCGACCTGTCCCGGGATTCCCTGCGCTACTTCCGGTTCATCCCGGAGCCGGTGCGCGTCGGCGGCGTGCCCGTGTACGTGTCGAGGACCGCGTACGGGGGCGAGCTCGGGTTCGAGCTGTTCCTCACCGACCCGGCCGACGCGACCGAGCTCTGGAACGCCGTCGTCGGCGCGGGGGCCACGCCGTTCGGCGTCGAGGCGATCGAGATCCTTCGGATCGAGGCGGGGCTCATCGTGACCGACTACGACTACGAGGCCCACCAGCGCTCGCCGTACGACTTCAACCTCGACCG